>CAMJHU010000007.1 GCA_946405565.1 uncultured Clostridia bacterium | reverse complement strand
TGGATCTCACTCTCACGGGTAAGATCTGCGGGATGGAGGAACGTGCGCCCATGTGCGGCGTGCCGTTCCACGCTTATGAATCCTACGCCGCACGGCTGGTGGATAAGGGCTATAAAGTGGCGATCTGCGAACAGCTTGAAGACCCCGCCACCACCAAAGGTCTGGTGAAACGCGGCGTGATCCGCATTATCACCGCCGGCACCATCATCGAAAATTCCATGCTGGACGAAAGCCGCAACAATTACATCTGCGCCATCTGTTCAGAGGAAGGCGCCATCGGTCTCTGCGTCGCGGACGTTTCCACCGGCGAACTCAACGTCACGCAGCTTACCGGCGGAAACGCCATCCAGAAGCTCTGCGGGGAATTGGGCAAATTTGAACCACATGAAATATTGATCAACGCCGCCACACTCAGTCTCGGCGGACTCGACAAATTCATCAAAAACCGTCTGAACGCTTCGCTTGAACTGCTCGACGACGACCGATTTGACTATGACCATACCCTTGCCACTGTCAATGTGCAGTTTCCCAAAAAAGAAATTGACGACAGCCATATTCTCACCTATCCGGTGACGGTCATGGCAATCGGTGCGCTCATCAATTATATCTACGCCACCCAGCTGGCAGGTGAAGCGGAAGAACATCCTGATCAAGCCGCCAAAATCGACTGCTTTGACCATATCCATTACTACGTCGGCGATATCTATATGAATATCGACGTTTCCACCCGCCGCAACCTCGAACTCACCGAAACCATGCGCACCAAGTCCAAAAAAGGTTCCCTGCTGTGGGTACTCGATAAAACCAAAACACCAATGGGGAAACGCATGATCCGCAGCATCATCGAACGACCGCTGGTCAATCCTGTGCAGATTCAGGCACGACAGAACGCGGTGGAGGAATTATGCGGTGACGCGGTACTGCGCGACGAAATCATTCAGGCGCTTCGCAGCATCAGCGACATCGAACGCCTCATTACCCGCATTGTCTATGGCTCCGCCAATGCCCGCGAAATCCGTTCGCTGGCCTATGCAGCTGAATCCCTGCCGGCTGTTAAAAATGCGGTTTGCTCCTTGAAATCCGGCGAAATCCGCCGGATCTTCAACGCCATTGACACACTGAGCGATATCCGCGATCTCGTGGAACGCGCCATTGTGGACGAACCCCCTCTCACCGTCCGGGAAGGCGGCATGATCAAACCAGGCTACTGCAAGGATCTCGATGTACTGCAACATGATATGAGCGGCGGCAAGGAATTCATCGCCTCCATTGAAGAACAGGAACGCAAGCGCACCGGCATCCAGCGGCTCAAAGTCGGCTACAACCGGGTCTTCGGCTATTATATTGAAGTGTCCAACGCCTCCAAGGATTTGGTTCCCAAACATTACATCCGTAAACAGACTCTCACCAACTGCGAACGCTACATCACAGAGGAATTAAAGGAAATGGAAGGGCGCGTGCTGGGCGCACGGGACAGAATGGTCAAGCTGGAATACGATCTGTTTGAGGATATCCGCAAACAGGTCGCAGCCTGTCAGAACCGCGTACAGCAGACCGCCGACGCTATCGCCCGTCTCGATGTGTGGTGTTCCTTCGCCGAAGTTGCCGTGCGCAACAATTACACCCGTCCGCTGGTCAATACGTCCGGCAAGATCGTTCTCAAAGACAGCCGCCACCCTGTTGTGGAAGCCGTCTCGGAAGAACAGTTTGTCCCCAACGACGTGTATCTCGACAACCACGACAACCGCGTCGCCATTATCACCGGTCCCAATATGGCGGGCAAGTCCACCTATATGCGGCAGGTCGCCATCATTACCCTCATGGCGCAGTGCGGGAGCTTCGTACCGGTCAGCAGCGCCGAAATCGGCGTGGTGGACAGCATTTTCACCCGCGTGGGCGCTTCCGATGACCTCGCGTCGGGACAGTCCACCTTTATGGTCGAGATGAACGAAGTCGCCTACATCCTCGAAAACGCCACGGCGGACAGTCTCCTCATTCTCGACGAAATCGGGCGCGGCACCTCCACCTTCGACGGCATGAGCATCGCCCGTGCCGTACTGGAATTTGTCGCCGACAAAAAGAAGCTCGGCGCGAAGGCGCTCTTCGCCACCCACTATCACGAACTCACCGAACTCGAAAACACCCTCAAAGGCGTCCGGAATTATTCCGTCGCGGTCAAGAAGCGCGGCGACGACATCACCTTCCTGCGACGCATTGTCAGCGGCGGCGCCGATCAGAGCTACGGCATTGAAGTCGCCAAACTCGCCGGTATTCCCGACGCGGTGGTCAAGCGGGCGCGACAGATTCTCAAACAGTTGGAAAGCGGCAAGCCTGAAACGTCCCGAAAAAAAAACGCCGTCGAACAGACCGCTATCTCCTTCACCCCACCCGGTGAAGCCGAAGCCGTCTTCCGCCTGAAACAGCTGGACATCAACAACCTCACGCCCATGCAGTCCTTTCAGATTCTGGGAGAACTCGCGGAACTGGTCAGATAAAAGGAACGACACTATGAAATCCATTCTCTATTACGACATCGGGCTGAATTTATTCTGCCGGCAATTCAAAGACCCCGAAACCATTCTTGCCGACGCTCTTAGTGAGGGCGTCATGTGCATTATTACCGGATCGGATATGAAATCCAATGAAGCGACCCACCGCTTCGTCCAGACCCACGACGCCTACGGGACAGCGGGCATTCACCCTCACAACGCCGACGCGGCACGGAAAGAGGATTTTGTCCGCATCGAGAAAATGCTCACAACCAATTCTAGGCTGGTCGCCGTGGGCGAATGCGGGCTGGACTTCGACCGGATGTATTCCACCCGCGAAAATCAGATACGATGTCTCCACCATCATATTGCCATAGCCGAACGGTTACAAAAGCCGATGTTTCTCCACGAGCGGGCGGCATCCAAAGACTTCGCGGCGATCTTCCAAAAACACCCCGATCTCTGTTCACGCTCAGTGGTGCATTGCTTTACCGGCGACAAAGCCACCGTCGAAACCTATCTCGACATGGGCTTTTCCATCGGCATTACCGGCTGGATCTGCGACGACCGCCGCGCCGGCGATCTGCGTCAGGCGGTGCCGTCGATTCCGCTCGACCGTCTGCTCATCGAAACCGACGCGCCTTACCTCACCCCCCGCAATATTCCCGGACTTGCCCGCACCAACCTCCCCCAGAACGTCCGCTATGTCGCGCGGGAACTTGCGAAATATAAGCAAGTCTCTGAAGAGGAACTCATTACCTGTACGCGTCGCAACACGGAACGGCTGTTCGGTCTGCCTTCCCTCTCCCCCACCTCCTGATCAACCTCCCTCTTGGATTAAATGAAAGCGGTGACTGTATCATGAAAATTCTCACAGCACTTCTCGCGCTGGCGGCGGTCTTTGCGCTGCTGCTCCGACTGTCCGAAAAACGCTTTCTTTCCCCGCTCCTCGACCGACTGCTGTTTCACGAAGCCTTTACACCTTCCGAAGAGGCTGTACTGGTGGAAAAAATCGCCGAAACCGCTGTCGGCGCCGACGGCATTCCTTATGACAATCTGCTCCTGCGCTTTGAAACCTCTCGCGGAGAAGTCCGCTGCTATGTCACCGGAAGGGTTTACCGTCAGGTATGCGAGGGTATGGAAGGAACGCTCACCCATCGCGGCTCACTGTTCAAATGCTTCGACGTGGGCAGCGTGCGCATCGGCAGATAGGAGCGCGGCAGGTGAAAATTCATAACGTGAAAGCCGTCCTGCTCGATTCAGGACAGGTACTCAATACCACCGCGACCGGCAACTGGTTTGTCTCGCCGCGCTATTTCGATACGGTTGACCGCGCCAAGTACGACGCACTTGACCCCAACAGACGCCGCGCCGCGCATCGCACGGCGCTCGCCTATCTTGACGCCCAGACACGCATTGTCACACTCGAAGAAGAACTCACCCATTTTCAGCGCTATTACGAACTTTTCTTTGAAGCGCTGCCGGAACTTGGAGTCAGCCGGGAGCAGGCACATGAAGTCGCGGCGGATCTGGTTTACAATACGGATAAATATCGGTTTTACGACGACGCATACCGGATGCTGAATGCCCTGCGCGGGCGCTGCAGGCTCGCCGTCGTTTCCAACGCGTGGCCTTCCCTGCGGGAGGGTTACAAAGCGTTCGGACTATATGACCGGTTTGACGCGTTCGTGATTTCGTTCGAACTGGGTACCACAAAACCCGACCCAGCCATGTACCGGACGGCACTGCGTCAACTGGACGTATCGCCCGAAGAAGCCGTGTTCGTGGACGATGTGTCGGTCAACTGTGAAAGTGCCTCGGCAATAGGTCTTCACGCGCTGATGCTCTGCCGGAGCCCTTGGAAGTACCGCGCGTATCGGTGGCGCAATCTGTTCCGCCCTTACGGCACCATTCCCAATCTGGACGTACTCAACGATATAATGTAGGAAGATGATAGAAATACGATGGGAAAAGTTAAACTGCTTGATAAACATACCGCCGAACTGATCGCGGCGGGTGAGGTGGTGGAACGCCCCTCCTCCGTGGTAAAGGAACTGGTGGAAAACTGCATCGACGCGCACGCCACGGTCATCACCGTCGAAATCCGGCACGGCGGCGCGGCGTATATCCGCGTGACCGACAACGGCGAGGGCATGACACCTGACGACGTACCGACCGCGTTTCTCCGCCACGCCACCAGCAAAATCCGTACCGGCGAGGACCTCGACTGCATCGCCACACTCGGCTTTCGCGGCGAGGCGCTCGCTTCCATCTGCGCCGTCTCCAAGCTCGATCTCATCACCCGCACCGCCGATTCCGACGAAGGTATCCATTACCGCATTGAGGGAAGCGACGAGGTGATGTGCGAACCCACCGGCTGTGCCGTCGGCACTACGATCATTGTGCGGGAAATGTTCTACAACACTCCCGCGCGCCGCAAATTTCTCAAGTCCGACAAAGCCGAGGGCAACGCCATTGCCGCCGTCATTGACCGCGTGGCGCTCTCCCACCCCGAAATCTCCTTCCGCTTTCTGCGCGACGGCAAGGAAGCACTGCTCACGCCCGGCGACGGCAAACTTAAATCCGCCGTTCACGCGGTACTCGGTCGGGAATTCACGGCGGGACTGCTGCCGGTTCAATATGAATACAACGCCGTGCGGGTGGAAGGCTTTCTCTCCCGTCCCACACAGGCGCGTCCCAACCGCTCCATGCAGATTTTCTTCATCAACGGGCGATATGTCCGCAGCCGCACCATGCAGAATGCCTTGGAGGAAGCCTGCAAAGGCGCGGTGATGATCGGCAAATATCCCGCCTGTGTTCTCGGTATCAGCCTCGACTGTGCGTCGGTGGACGTTAACGTACACCCCGCCAAGCTGGAAGTGCGATTCACCAACGAACGTCCGGTGTACGAGGCAGTCTATTTCGCTGTCAAATCCGCCCTAGCGGCGTTCGATTCCCCCCGTGAGATGGAACTCCCTCAGACCCGCCGGGTCAATGCCGCACCCAATATGCACGAATACAAAGGCGTACAGGTCAGTCTGTCCGACGCCTCTCCGATACCGACCGCTCCCCGTCCGAACCGGAATCCAGGAGCGGCACCTGCCGCTCCGGCGGCTGGCACGTCTGACGTTCCGGCACTTTCTGTCCCGGAACGTCCGGCTTCACCTTCGCCGCTTTCCCGTCCCTCCTATGGCGAGACGGTCCGGCAAAACCAACCCGAAATTCACGGTACGTTGCCGCCTGCTCCTCTGCCGGACAGCGACACCATTTTCACCGAACCCACCCCCGCCGAAGGGCTTCCGATACAAACCGAACCCGAACCGGCTCCGCCTGCCGTGGTTCCCGCCGACAGCTTCCTGCTGCCGGATTATCGGATTGTCGGGGAACTTTTTGACACCTATATTCTCATCGAATCCGGCGGCGAACTCATTCTCATCGACAAGCACGCCGCTCACGAACGTCTGATTTTTGAGCGGCTCACGCGTCACACCGACACTCCCGAAAGTCAGATGCTTCTCTCCCCTCTCCCGGTCACGCTCGACAAGCAGCAGTACGACGCTGTCACTGAACACCTTGACCTGCTCGCCAAAGCCGGTTTTGAAGCCGAGGATTTCGGTACCGGCACCGTGATTCTCCGAAGCGTACCGACCATTCTGTCGGGGCAGGACGCGGAAGACGCGTTTCTCGAAATTGCCGGGAAACTCGGTGAGCGGCTGGACGCGGTGACAACCGATTACACCGAGTGGATTTACCATACCATTGCCTGCAAAAGCGCCGTCAAGGGCGGCGACAAAAACGCCCTCGCCGAACTCAGCGAGCTGGTACTCACCCTGATACATCACCCCGACGTGCGCTACTGTCCCCACGGTCGCCCCATTTATGTGTCGCTCACGCGGCGCGAGATTGAAAAGTATTTCGGGAGGATTCAGTCATGAGCGGGGGCATAAAAGTCGCCGCTGTGGTAGGTGCCACCGCTTCGGGCAAAACCGCGCTCGCGGTCGCTCTGGCACAGCGCCTTGATGGGGAGGTCATTTCCGCCGATTCCATGCAGATCTATCAGGGGCTTTCCATCTCCACCGCCAAGCCTACCCCCGAAGAACAGCAGGGCATTCCTCACCATCTTATCGACTTTGTCCCGCTTCAGGAGACCTTCTCCGTCGCACGCTACTGTGAACTGGCACATCAGGTCATCGCCGATGTCACCGCCCGCGGCAGACTTCCCATTGTCTGCGGCGGTACGGGGCTTTATGTCGATTCGCTCCTCAACAATCTGCTCTTTCCCGATATTCCCGAAAATCAAACCCTGCGGGACGCACTGACTGCGGAATGGGAACAGTACGGGGAACGCGGCGGCAAAGTCATGCTGGAACGCCTGACCGCCGTAGATCCCGAAACCGCCGCCCGCCTTCACCCCGCCGACCGGAAACGCATTCTCCGCGCGCTGGAGGTATTCACGCTTACCGGCGTTACGCTCTCGGAATGGAACCGCCGGTCCCGCAGTGAGCCTGACCGCTATCGCAGCATCATTGTGGGTCTCGGGTGGCGCAACCGTCAGACACTCTATGACCGCATTGACCGCCGGGTGGATGATATGCTCGCTGCCGGACTGATAGAAGAAGCCCGCCGCTTTTATGCCGAAACCAACGGCAAAACCGCCGTACAGGCTATCGGCTGCAAGGAACTTCTCCCCTTCCTGCGGGGAGAGGAACCGCTGCAAACCGCGGTGGAACGCCTTAAGCGTGAAACCCGAAGATTGGCAAAACGACAGTTGACATGGTTCCGACGAAATGATAAAATAGAATGGATCTACGCTGACGACTACGATACCTTTGACGCGCTGGCAGCGCGGGCAGAGGAAGTCATCCGGCAGTCGCCGGCACGGACCACCTGAATCCAACAAAAAAGGGAGATGTCTTATGGCACAGGACACGCAACACAGACAAAACGAGCGGTCTTCACACCGCCAAGCCGGACAGGCATTTCAGAAACCTGCCGGCACCGATACTTCTTCCGAAACGCCCGAATCGGCAGGTCTGTTTGAAAAAGGCAATCCGGGCGATTTTCTCGATACTTCCGGTATGCCGGATGCTCCTCGGACAACGCCCACCTCTTTCACGCATTCGCCCGGCGGATTTGACGATGTGATTCCTCCGCTGTCCCACAGTGAGAGACGTCCGGAAGCCGCGCCGCACAACGCTTCTTCTCCTTCCGCCTCCCCTGCCGGGCTGACGGTTGACGCTGCGATACGTCAATACGCGAAATCTCCCTGGGCAAAGGCGGGCATTGGTATCGGAATCGCGCTGCTGGCGTTTTTCATTATCTATCAGCTCTATCTCCGGTTCTATTCCGACACCAAAACCGAAACCGCCGTGATTTCCTCCTATACGGAAACCATCGACACCGAGGGCGTCGCCATACGCGACGAAACCCTGATCAGCGGCAGCGTCAACGATTCTTCGGTCAGCGCCGTCAAAAACGGCGCCAAGGTGCTGAAGGGACAGCCGGTGATTCATCTTTTCTCTTCCTCCCAGGCAGCCGCGGCTTACGAACGTATAGAAGAGATTGACCGTGAAATCGGGGAACTCGAAAGCATGGTCACTGCCTCCGAAGACAGTGCCAACGCCGTCAAAACCATCGACAACCTTATGGCCGAGCAAATGGCATTGCTCGGCGACTGTGACGGTCAATCCGATCTGAGTCATCTGAACGAGATCAAAAGCGACGTATCCTATCTGCTCAGCAAGCGTCTGGTGGCTATGCGCAAGGTCGAAAATTATCAGGACAGAATCGACGCGCTCACACAGGAAAAGGAATCGCTGCAAGCTTCCGGATTACAGGCACCCGCTTCCATCAACGCGCCTTTCTCCGGCTATTATGTCAATTCGCCTGACGGTTACGAAAACCTGCTTAATACGTCCATGCTCGATGAACTTACCGCGCAGCAGCTTCATCAGATTATGTCGCGCAAGGTATCGGCGCCGGAAACCTCGGCGGGAAAGCTGCTGAAAAACTTTACCTGGTATCTCGCCTGCCCCGTTTCGGCAGATGACGCCAGAGACAATCTGGTGGTGGGCACCCCCTATACGCTGCTGCTCCCCTATTCCCGCACCGGCAGCATGAAAGCCACGCTCACGCACCTCAACGAGGGCGACGGCAAAACGTTGCTTGCTGTTTTTCAATGCAGTTCCCTTCTCTCAGAGCTTTGTGAAATGCGATCTCAGCCCGTCAAAATTCAGATTCACGCCTACAAGGGCTTCCGGATCAAAAAAAGCGCCCTGCATGTGCGCGTGAAGGAAAAAGAAGAATATGACGAAAACGGCAAGCTGCTCTATACCTATGAAGACCGCCATTCCTGCGTCTATGTCAACGTCAGCGGTCAGCTGTATTACCGTCAGATAGACATTCTGTATAACGGCGATGATTTCGTCATCTGTAACGCCAACAACGAACAGGGCAGCGGCTATCTGGCACTCTATGATGAAGTCGTTATGGAAGGAAAGGGTTTGTATGCAGGAAAAATCATTGACTGAGGCATCGGATGCGCTGCGGCAGCGCATGAACGATGTGGAAGAAAATTATCGACGCATCCGTGAAAGGATTGCCGAAGCCGCCGTACAATCGGGACGAAATCCAGAGGATGTCACGCTTATGGCAGTAACTAAAACCGTCCCTGTGGAAATCATCAACCACGCGCTCTCGCTCGGCATCGACTATATAGGCGAAAACCGCGTGCAGGAATTCAATGCCAAATACGACGCGCTGGACAAGGAAGGCAAGCATCTTCATCTGATCGGTCATCTGCAGACCAACAAGGTCAAGCAGATTGTCGGGCGGGTGGAAATGATCCAATCGGTGGATTCTCCCCGTGTGGCAGCCGCCATTGCATCCCGCAGCCGTGAACTTGGTATCGTTACCGACGTGCTGGTGGAGGTGAATATCGGGCGCGAAGCCAATAAATCCGGCGTACTCCCCGAAGCCGCGTGGCAACTCATCGATGAAATCCGCACATATGATGGTATAAATATACAAGGAATCATGGCAATTCCCCCCGCGGATTGCGAAATCATACAAACCAGACGATATTTTGAAGAAATATACAAACTGTTTATTGACATTAGGAACAAAAAAACACATAATAGTAATTATGCAATGCGTTGCCTGTCGATGGGTATGTCGGCGGACTACCCCGAGGCGATTCTGGAAGGCGCCACCATGGTGCGCGTAGGATCGGCACTCTTTGGCAAGCGCATCTATCACTGATGTGATCCGCTATCTGTATACATCACACATATGGAGGTAATTATTTTATGGCATTCTGGAACAAAGCAAAGAAAAACAATTTTTACGACGATGTGGACGCCGCTGAAGGCGAATTTGACGATTACGAGGAAGGTTACGGCGAAGAGGAGGAACCCGACGAATTCGGTGAAGAACCGTATATGGAACGCAATTTCAACGAGGCGCCTCCGTCCCAGCAGAACGCTTCTGCCAGAAGACAGACCTATGCGTCCGCGCCCAAGTCCGGCAGCAGCGCTCCCGAGGGTCGCGTGCTGAATATTCACGCGACCGCACAGCTGCAGGTGATTATCCGCAAGCCTGAAACGCTGGAGGAAGCCTATGAGATTGCCGACAGTCTGCTCGAACGCCACACCGTGGTGATCAATCTCGAAAATACCAACAAGGAAGTGGGACGCCGTATTCTCGACTTCCTCGGCGGCGTTGCCTATGCCAACCGCGGCGCATTGACCAAGGTGGCTCATTCCACCTTTATGGTCACTCCCTACAACGTCGGCATCATCGGTCAGGACGTCATCGGTGAACTGGAAAACAGCGGCGTCTTCTTCGGATAAGCGGGAGACACACCCGTGAAACATTCCCAAAACGACCGTTCGTCCGGCATTTCTCCCGATACGGAGCTGCTTCTGGCACAGTTGCGCGACGCGGTGTTTCTTTGTCAAAAGCGCGGTGTACCTGTCTTTACGGGTTTTCTCACCGAAGCCGAGCAGACCGCCGCAACAGACTTCCTGCGGCGGCAGGATATCAACTGGCTGCTGTACGGGGGGTTTGAAGAAGCCGAACGCCGTATGCTCGGCGTATTTCCCGACTTTATGTCCCCGTCGCCTGATGAATTTCCCATCGACGCCGTGACTGTCACCTGCCGGAAATCCGAAAAGCCCGAACACCGCAGCGTCCTTGGCACGCTCATGGCGCAGGGCATCGAGCGGAACTGCCTTGGCGATATTCTCATTGAAGAAGGACGGTGCGTATTCTTCTGCCGTCCCACCGTCACACCCGCTCTGCTGGATAACGTGACGAAAATCGGCGGTATAGGTGTCACGCTTTCCTTGAGCTGCCAATTCCCACTGCCAGCCGCACATGGATTCCGCACAGTCACTGACACAGTGGCTTCGGCACGGCTGGACTGCATCGTCGCCGCTCTTTGCGGCGTGGGTCGTTCGCAGGCGGAGGAATGGATTACGTCCGGCTGCGTCCTGATCCGCTCGGTGGAATGCAAAAAGGTTTCGCAACAGGTGCGTGAGGGCGACACAGTCACGGTGCGCGGCAAGGGGAAATTTGTGATTGACAATATGGGAGACGTCACCCGCAAGGGAAGACTGATACTGTCTGCCCGAAAATATGTATAATAGATTCACGATGCAATAGAAGGAGGTCGGTACAGTGCTTACCCTGAACGAAATCAGAAACGTCAATTTCAGAAAATCCAATTTCGGCGGCTACCGTGCCGAGGACGTGGAAGCCTTCATCGACGAAGTGCAGCTTTCCTACGACTCGCTGCTCAAGGAAAATGCCGAACTGCTCAAACGCCTTGAAAGCCTGACCGCAAAGCTGGAGGAATATCAGATGGAGGAGGACTCCATCCGCAATGCCCTCATGAACGCCCAGAAAGTCGGTGACGCTTCACTGCGCGACGCCAAGCACAAGGCGGAAATCATTCTTAAAGACGCCACCATCAAAGCGGAAAAAATCGTCTCCAACGCACAGATGGAAATTCACCGTGAGCGCGATGTGATCGAACGTATGCAGCGCGACATTGCCGATTTCAAGGCACGGCTGCTCAAAGCCTACAAGGATCACCTCACCCTCATCAACAGCATTCCCTCCGAGGATATCATGCGCCCCGATACCCGCGACGCGCTCGGCGCCGTTCCCATGCTCGACCGGGACGCTCCTTATTCATCATCCCGTCGCGACAGCTATGACAGCCGCGACAGCTATGACAGCCGCGACAGCTATGACAGCCGCGACAGCTACGACACCCGCGACGGTTATGCCGCTGCCTCTGCCGACAGCGGTTATGGCGGCAGTCGTCAGGACTACGCTCCTTCCGACAACACTGACAGCAGCGATACGGCATCCTATACGCCCGACGAACAGCCCATTCTGCCTCGTGAACGTATCGGACAGTCGCGCGGCGGCTTCACCGTCAATATCGACGACAGCACCCCTGCCGCTGCCACTACCACACTTCCCCCGCCTGCCCGGAGCAGCGAACAGCGTTTTCCCTCGTTCGACAGTTCCCCACGCCAGAGCTACGACGACACCCGTCGCGGCGCCGCTAATTTTGACCGCACGCCTATCAGCGGCGGTGATTTCAGTGATTTCAGCGGCAGCGCCGGCAATCAGACCGATCCTGCCAGCCTGATCGGCGCGGGCGGACGCGGCAGAGGTGCCGACGATTTCAGTTCCCCCGCCTATGATACCGGCAGCGCCGGTTATGACGACGAGCGCGGCAGCAGCTTCCGTCGCAAATTCAGTTGATTGCATACCAGCCGCGCAAAACGGCTGTTCCATTTGAATTATCAGATTAAAATCATTTCATCAACGAAAGAAGGCTATTCCCATGAGCCAGGATTACAATACCACGCTCAATCTTCCCGAAACCGAATTTCCCATGCGCGGCAACCTTCCCAAACGGGAACCCGAAATGCTGCTGGAGTGGGAACAGAAGGACGTCTATCACCGCATTCTCAAGAGAACCGATGGCAGACCCAAGTTTGTGCTGCACGACGGTCCTCCCTATGCCAACGGCGACATTCACCTCGGCACCGCAATGAACAAGGTTCTTAAGGATTTTATCGTCCGCTATAAGAATATGGCGGGCTTCAGCGCTCCCTTTGTCCCCGGCTGGGACACCCACGGTCTGCCCACCGAACTCAAGGCGCGCAAAGCCGTCGGCTTCGAGAAGGCTTCCAAGATGTCCGACCTCGAACTCCGCGCCATGTGCCGCGACTTCGTTATGGGCTACATCGACGACCAGCGCAGCCAGTTCAAGCGTCTGGGCAATATCGGTGAGTGGGATGATCCCTACATCACCCTGCTGCCCAAGTTTGAAGAGAAGCAGATCGAAATCTTCGCCGAGATGGCGTGCAACGGTCAGATTTACAAAGGTCTGAAACCGGTCTACTGGTGTCCCGACTGTCAGACTGCCCTTGCGGAAGCCGAAATCGAATACTCCGAAGACCCCTGCGTGTCGGTCTTCGTCAAGTTCCCTGTCGCCGACGACCTCGGCAAATTTGAGGCGCTCGGCATCGACAAGGACAACACCTACTTTGTCATCTGGACCACCACTACATGGACCCTCCCCGGCAACCTCGCCATCTGCCTCGGTCCCAGATACACCTACAAATTCATCAGGGCGGGCAAGGAAACCTATATCATGGCGGACGGTCTTTATGAAGAGGCGCTCTCCCTCGCCGGCATCACCGATTACGAAATCGTGGGCGAAATGCTCGGCAGCGAGATGGAATATATGAAGGCGCAGCACCCCTTCCTTGACCGGACTTCCCTCATCATCGTGGGCGATCATGTCACGCTGGAATCCGGCACCGGCTGCGTCCATACCGCGCCCGGTTTCGGTGTGGATGACTTCAACGTCTGCAACAAATATCCCGAAGTGGGCATTGTGGTGTCCGTGGACGCCAACGGCGTGCTGACCGAGGAAGCAGGGCAGTTCGCGGGTCTTTCCACCGAGGACGCCAACAAGGCTATCGCCATTCATATGGACAAAACCGGCTCCCTCTTCGCCTCCCAGAGAATCAAGCATAAGTATCCCCACTGCTGGCGCTGCAAGCAGCCCGTACTCTTCCGCGCGACCGAACAGTGGTTCTGCTCGGTGGACAGCTTCAAGGATAAAGCCATTGAAGCCATCAACACCGTGGACTGGGTGACGGCATGGGGCAAGGAACGCATCACCCAGATGGTGCGCGACAGAAGCGACTGGTGCATCAGCCGTCAGAGACGCTGGGGCGTGCCGATTCCGATCTTCTACTGCAAGAACTGCGGCAAGCCCCACATCAAGAAGGAAACCATTCTCGCCGTTGCCAAGCTGTTTGGCGAATTCGGCTCCGACGTGTGGTACGCACGCGACGCCAAAGACCTCCTTCCCGCCGATACTGCCTGTGAATACTGCGGCGGCACCGACTTTGACAAGGAAAAGGACATCATGGACGTCTGGTTTGACAGCGGCGTAACCCACGCGGCAGTCTGCGACGTGCGTCCCGAACTCACATGGCCGGCGGATCTCTATCTCGAAGGCGCCGATCAGTACAGAGGCTGGTTCCAGTCCTCACTGCTGACCTCCGTCGCGTGGCGCGGCGTGGCTCCTTACAAGGCAGTGCTGACCCACGGCTGGGTCGTGGACGGCAAGGGCGAAAAGATGTCCAAATCGCTGGGCAACGGCATTCTCCCCCGCGAGGTCGTAGACAAATACGGCGCGGATATCCTGCGTCTGTGGGTTGCCTCGTCGGATTATCAGGTAGATGTGAGAATCTCCAATGACATTCTCAAGCAGCTCTCCGAATCCTACCGCAAGATCCGCAACACCGCCCGGTTCATGCTCAGCAACCTCTATGACTTCAACCCTGAATTCGATATGGTCCAGATGTGGGATTTCTCCCCCATCGACCGCTGGGCAATCATGAAGCTCAATGAGCTCAACAAGACCTGCCGTGAGGCGTATGACCGCTACGAGTTCCATCAGGTCTATCATGCCATCATCAAGTTCTGCGTGGTGGATATGTCCAATTTCTACCTCGACGTCATCAAGGACAGACTCTACTGCGACGGCAAATACAGCATGTCCCGCTGCTCGGCGCAGACCGTCATGTATATGATTCTCGACGCCATGACCCGTCTGCTCGCGCCGATTCTCGCCTATACCTGCGAGGAAATCTGGCAGTATATGCCCCACACCCGCACCGATATCCGCGAATCCGTGCTGCTCAACGATATGCCTATGCAGGTCTGGGGCGTGAAATACGATGAACAGTTCGCGGCGGATTGGGACAAAATCCACGCCGTACGCGACGACGTGCAGCGCGCGCTTGAAGTCGCCCGTAAAGACAAGCGCATCGGCAAATCGCTCGAGGCAGTGGTCACGCTCTACTGTGACGGCGAACTCAAGGAATTCCTCGAATCCAACGCCAACATTCTGGAAGACGTGTTTATCGTTTCGGGCGTGAAGATCGTCAGCGGCACCTGCGACGAGAATCCCTGCGACGTGGAAGGTCTGGGCATCTCCGTCGCCGTGGCGGAAGGCGCCAAGTGCGAACGCTGCTGGAAGCATTCCGACGACGTGGGCGAAGACAACGAGCATCCCACCCTCTGCCGCCGCTGCGCGGAGGTTGTCAGAGGATAATCGGTTTCCTTCCCCATCTGAACAACACAGACAAATGAGGATTTAACAATGATTGCATCCCTTCTTGCACTGGCGGCTGTCGTATTGCTCACGGCAGCCGACCAGATCACCAAGCTGCTGGTGATGAAGCATTTCACGGTGGGTGAATCCCATCATGTCATCGGCGGTCTGCTGGACTTCACCTATGTGCAGAACCGGGGCGCCGCCTTCGGTATGCTGTCCAGTCAGCGATGGTTCTTCATGCTCATCACGGTCGTCATCATGGCGGCTGTGGTATACGGCTGGTTCAAAGGGTACTTCCACCATATCACCGGACGCGTCGCCGCGGTACTCATCGTGGCGGGCGGTCTGGGCAACATGATCGACCGCGTGCGGCTGGGCTATGTGGTGGATTTTATCGACGTCAGTCCGCTCTTCTCTTTCGCGGTGTTCAATGTGGCGGACTGCTGCGTCACCGTGGGCGCCGGACTGCTCATGGTGTTCATTCTCTTTTTTCTGGACGAACAAAAACTGCGCTTTGAAAATCCCTTCACCCGCTGGCTGTCTTCCCAAAAGACGGGAAAGGATTAACCGCGCATGGAAGATTTGTATTTCAGCGATCTGTCGGAGACCGGCGTCTCCGACAGATCGTACCGTTTTATATTGGAAAATGACGGCTCCCGGCTGGACAAAACCCTCGCGGAGCTGCTGCCGGAACTGACCCGCTCCTATCTTCAGAAGCTCATTGAACAGGGCGCGGTCACGGTCAACGGGAGTCCTGCCGACAAAAAGGTCAAGGTTCCCGCCGGCTGCGAAATCATCGTCACGCTGCCCGAAAACCGCAAGCCCGATATTCTGCCCGAGAATATCCCGCTCGACATCGCCTATGAAGACGACGACCTGCTGGTGGTCAACAAGCCCAAGGGCATGGTGGTTCACCCCGCCGCCGGACATTACACCGGCACATTGGTCAACGCGCTGCTGTATCACTGCGGGGATTCTCTCTCCGGCATCAACGGCGTGGAACGTCCCGGCATCGTGCATCGTATCGACATGATGACCAGCGGTCTGCTCATCGTCGCCAAGAACGATTTTGCCCACCGCTCCCTCGCGGAACAGATCAAGGAACACAGCTTCACGCGGCGGTATGAGGCGGTTGTTGTGGGCAATCTGCGGGAGAACAGCGGTACCGTCAACGCTCCCATCGGACGTCACCCCGTCGATCGCAAGAAAATGGCGGTCACGGACAAAAACAGCCGCTCCGCTGTCACCCATTATGACGTGCTGCAGCGCTTCGGCGGCATGAACGGAGAATCCTCCTACACCCATCTCCGCCTGACACTTGAAACCGGACGCACCCATCAGATCCGCGTGCATATGGCATATCTCGGACACTCGGTGGTGTGCGACCCCGTTTACGGCAGCGGACGCCAGCAGTTTGCCTGCTGCGAGGGTCAGTGCCTTCATGCGCGTGAAATCGCGTTTGTGCATCCCCGCACCGGTCAGACCCTCTCGCTCACCTCTTCCCTGCCCGACTATTTCCATGCTGTTTTGCATAAATTAGCGGCGCGCGCGGAATAACTTTTGCCGCTATTGTAGATTTTCGCACGGATGATGTGATTTTTCTCCGATTTGCTTGACAAATCACTCCAAATGATAGATGATATATTCATAGAATTGGGTAGGAAGACGGGAATCCGCGTCATGCGCGAGTTCCTGCCATTGAGATATTTTTTGCTTTTTAATAACAGGAGGCAGACAAATGGAATTCAGCGAGAAGAAGCAGCTTTCCCTGCTGGCCTGCAAGGTCAGACAGTATATCATCGAGGGGACATTCCACGCCAAAAGCGGTCACCCCGGCGGCTCTCTCTCCGCCGCGGACATCATTACATATCTGTACTTCCGGGAGATGAAGGTAGACCCCAAAAATCCCCAGTGGGAAGACAGAGACCGCTTCGTACTCTCCAAGGGACACGCCGCGCCCGCACTTTACGGCGCGCTGGCAGTTAAAGGCTTCTTCCCGGAAGACGAAATCCAGAATCTCCGCAAGCCGTCCAGCTATCTGCAGGGACATCCCGATATGAAGGGGATTCCCGGCGTGGATATGTCCACGGGTTCTCTCGGACAGGGCGTTTCCTGCGCGGTAGGCATGGCACTCGCCGGCAAGGTTGCCAAGAAGGATTACCGCGTGTACGCCGTGCTGGGTGACGGTGAGATTCAGGAAGGACAGGTCTGGGAGGCGGCTATGTTCGCATCTCACAAGAAGCTCGACAACCTCACCATTTTCATTGACAACAACAACCTTCAGATCGACGGCACTATGGACGAAGTCAATTCGCCCTATCCAATTCCCGAAAAGTTCCAGGCATTCGGCTGGCACACCGTCGAAATCGACGGTCACGACTTCGATCAGATCGAAGCGGCTGTCGCGGAGGCGAAATCCGTGACGGACAAGCCCACGGCGGTCATTATGCACACCGTCAAGGGCAAGGGCGTTTCCTTCATGGAGCATCAGGTCGGCTGGCACGGCGTCGCACCCAACGCGGAGCAGTATGAAGCCGCCATGAATGAACTGAAGACACAGTACAACGCTTTGGCAGCGGAATAAGCAGGGAGGTTGACTGAAAATGGCAGATGTAAAA
>CAMJHU010000006.1 GCA_946405565.1 uncultured Clostridia bacterium | reverse complement strand
GCTGTTTGCCATGACCGACTGCGCGATTGTCAATATCGATGACGCGTGGGGCAATAAGCTCCGCATCGGTGAAAACGTGGAACTGATGACCTACGGCATCGAAAACGATCTTGCCGACCTCTGCGCCCGCGAGGTGCATTACGCGGCGGACGGGGTGTCCTTCCTGCTGTGTACGGATGGGCAGGAACTGCCGGTCAAGGTGCCGACGCCGGGACGGTTCTCGGCTTACAACGCGCTGAGCGCGGCGGGCTGCGCGCTGGCGGTGGGACTGTCCCCGGAAGAGATTGCCGAGGCGCTGTGCCACTCCACCGGCATCAAGGGACGCGCCGAGGTGTATCCCACGGGACGGGATTTCACGATTATTCTGGACTATGCCCATACGCCGGACGGTGTGGAAAACATTCTTTCCGCCATGCGGGAAGTCACGGAGGGACGGCTGGTGGTGCTGCTGGGCTGCGGCGGCGACCGTGACCCCTACAAGCGTCCCATCATGGGCGAGGCAGCGTCGCGGCTGGCGGACTTCGTGATCGTCACGTCGGATAATCCCCGCTCAGAGGATCCCGAACGCATTGTGCAGCAGATTCTGCCGGGCGTGGAACAGCACGATACGCCCCATGTGGTGATTGTCAACCGCCGGGAGGCGATGAAATACGCCGTGGAACACGCGCAGCCCAAGGACGTAATTGTGCTGGCGGGCAAAGGACATGAGGATTATCAGATTCTCGCCACCGGCAAGATTCACTTTGACGAGCGGGAAGTGCTGGCGGAGATTTTCGACGAGCTGGCGTAAACAGTGATTAGTGATTAGTGATTAGTGATTAGTGATTAGTGAGGAGTGGGTTTTCCCATGGAAACCATGACATTACGCGAAGTCGCGGCGGCGCTGGGATGCAATTCCGACGCCTGTGCCGACGCGGTCATTACGAATATCACCATCGACAGCCGGGAAGCGGGGGAGGGAACTCTCTTTTTCGCCATCAAGGGCGACCGGTTTGACGCGCACGATTTCGTGAGCGACGTCATCGCCAAAGGCGCGGCGGCTGCGGTGTGCAGCCGTCCCGTGGAAGGCGTGCCGGAAGAGAAGCTCCTGTTGGTTGCCGATACGCGGCTGGCGTTTCTGGCGCTCGCGGCTTATTACCGCGCCAAATTCGACATTCCCGTGGTGGGGCTGACCGGTTCGGTGGGCAAGACCACCACCAAGGAAATGGTGGCGGCGGTACTCTCCCGGAAATACAACACCCTTGCCACGCAGGGGAATCTCAACAACGAAATCGGCTTGCCCAAGATGTGCTTCCGTCTGGACCGCAGCGTGGAAGCGGCGGTGCTGGAGATGGGGATGAGCGGCTTCGGCGAAATTTCCCGGCTGACCCGCACGGCGCGTCCGACCGTGGGCATTATCACCAATATCGGCGTGTGCCATATCGAAATGCTAGGTTCCCGCGAGGGCATACTTCGCGCCAAAATGGAAATACTGGAAGGGATGGACAAGACCGCGCCCCTGATCATCAACGGCGACAACGATCTGCTGCCGGAAGGCGTCAAGGGCATTCCCAACCTGGTGATTGTGTGCGGCATCGACTGTGAAAATGCCGATTGCCGTGCCGAGGAAATCGTACAGGAAAGCGACGCCATGCGCTTTGTAATCAACTGGCGCGGGCAGCGGTATCCCGTGACGCTCCCCGCCGTGGGCATTCACAATGTGTACAACGCCTGCATTGCCTTCGCTTGCGGTATGCTGCTGGGCGTAACGCCGGAACAGGCTGTGAGCGGTCTGGCGGGGTATGTCCCCACCGGAATGCGGCAGAAGATTGTTCGCCGTAACGGCTATGCCGTCATCGAGGACTGCTACAACGCCAGCCCCGATTCCATCAAAGCCTCGCTCCGCGTGCTGCGTGACATGGACTGTGTGCGGCGGATCGCGGTGCTGGGGGATATGAAGGAACTGGGCGACTATTCCCGCACGGCGCATACCGAGTGCGGACGTGCGGCGGCGGAATGCGGGATTGACGTGCTGCTGGCTTACGGCGACGAAGCGAAGGGCTATGTGGAAGGCGCGGGAAGCGGTGTGCCGACGGTGCTGCACTTCGACGATAAACAGGCGCTTTGCCGGAAACTCTGTGAGATGCGGCAGGAGGGCGACGCCATACTGGTGAAAGCCAGCCGCGCCATGAAGATGGAAGAAGTCATTGCGGCGATTTACAATAGCGATGAAAATCAAGCATAATTAGCCGCGTTTTTTTCCCAGGCGGCGGGGATTCCAAAGGGACGAGTCCCTTTGGCAGGTCAAGGGCAGCGCCCTTGCAGGGACCGGGGCAGCGCTCCGGCAGGCAGCACAACGTGCTGCCGGGCGAATCGCGCTAAGATCAACAACGGGGAAGGGCGAACCCAGAAAAGCAACCCTCCCACAAAGATTTTTTCCCCCCTACCCAAAATTGTAAAACATCAGAGAAATTAAAAAACATAAGGATGGTAATGGCAAATGATACAGGAATACATCAGCCTGCTGGCGGCGGCTATCTCATTCGGCACCACCGCGCTTCTGGGAAAGAAGGTCATACCGTGGCTGCACAAGCTCAAATACGGTCAGACCATCAAGGATATCGGTCCCAAGTGGCATGAGAAAAAGCAGGGTACGCCCACGATGGGCGGTATCATGTTTATCGCCGGCATTCTGGCGGCGTTTCTGGTGTGCCTGCCCATCTATCATCATTTGCAGTCTACGGGGCGGATTGCCTCCTATTATGAAAATCAGGCATATTGGCTCCGGATGGTGGCGGGCATTCTGATGTCGCTGCTGTTCGGCGCGATCGGATTCCTGGACGACTATATCAAGGTCGTCAAGAAGCAGAACGAAGGACTGACGCCCTCGCAGAAGATGATTCTGATGATGCTGATTGCGGGCGCCTATCTGCTGTCGATTGCGCTGATGGGTGACGCAACTGTGACCACCATTCCTTTCCTCGGCGATGTGGACGTTCATTTCTGGTTCTACCCGATATCGCTGATCATGATCGTGGGATTTGTCAACGCGGTCAATCTGACCGACGGCATTGACGGTCTCTGTTCCTCGGTGACGTTTTTCACCGCCATCATTTTCATGATGATTGCGGGTATGCGCCATATGTTCGGCATGAACATTTTCGCGGCGGCTGTGGCGGGCGGCTGCATCGGTTTTCTGGTGTGGAACTTCTTTCCTGCCAAAGTCTTTATGGGCGACACCGGCTCGCTCTTTCTGGGCGGTCTGTTCTGCGCGATGGCGTACAGCCTGAATATGCCGATCCTTGTGCCGCTGGTGGGCATTATCTACCTTTGCGAAGCGGGCTCGGTGATGCTGCAGGTGTCGTATTTCAAGCTGACCCACGGCAAGCGTATTTTCAAGATGAGTCCGATTCATCATCACTTTGAGATGAGCGGCTGGAGCGAGGTCAAAATTGTATGGAGCTTCAGTCTGATTACCCTGATCGCGGGCGTGATTGCCGTGGCGCTGACGCTGTTCTGTTGAGGGGTACAGGCGGGATAAGGAACGATGCAGAAATCATTCGTACAGTTCATTTGCTGAAGGATGCAGGCAGATTGGATTCTTCCGCATATAATGACTGATTAAATTCTGCATAGTTCCTAAGAAGCAGGAGGGAGAGAACCATTGGAAAGAATCAGTTCGGATCATACGCCGGAACCGCGTCCGCCCAAACGGCGGAAACCGGTCAGACGCGAGCCCGATTATTATCAGCCGCAGGATCTGTATCGCGAAGATATGGATCGGTTCTCCGGTCGGCGCCGTCCGGCGCCGCAGCGTGGAGGACAGAAAAAGCGGCGTTCGGTAGGCGTCTGGTTTAAGGAATCCTGGAAAAGCATGGTGGAGGTGCTGTTTAACCGTCGGCTGGCTTTTGACAAGCCGCTGGTGATTATCGTGCTGCTGCTGCTCTTCGTGGGTCTGATGATGATGTACTCGGCGAGCTATGCCTATGCGTTTCACGAGAACCATGACAGTATTTTCTACATCCGCAAGCAGCTGGTGTTTGCCTTTGTGGGACTGCTGTGTATGTTCGGGGTTTCCACCATTTCTCCCGACCAATACAAGGGCAATGTGACGCTGATCCTCATGGGCATCTGTTATTTTCTGCTGGCGCTGGTGCTGGCACTGCCCAGAATTGAACACGTCCACCGCTGGATCAATCTGGGATTTACCACCTTCCAGCCATCGGAAATCGCCAAGTTTGCGGCGATTCTCTGGTGCGCCACTTATATCAGCGATCATTATAAGGAGATCAATGTCACCTCCTATCCCGATCTGGAAACCAAGGCGCGTGTCAATCGCAGCAAGGTCAGAAAGTGGTTTTATTCGATGGGGCAGAGCTTTATGACCGGTGTTCTGCCTTTTCTGATCTGGCTGGGACCCATGCTGGTGCTGATTGTCATCGAACCCCATTTGTCCTGCACGGTGCTGATGGTGCTGATTATCGGCACGATGATGTTTGTGGGAGGAACCAATAAAGGCTTTTTCACGATTCTGATTGCGCTGGCGGTGCTGGCGGGTTATCTGGTCATCTATACGGACATCGTTCCCTACGGCTCCAAGCGCATCAAGGTGTGGCAGGATCCGTTCTATGACAAGCTGGGCGACGGCTGGCAGAATATCCAGTCGCTTTACGCGATCAGTTCGGGCGGTCTCTTTGGTGTAGGCATCGGCAATTCCAAGCAGAAATACCTGTATATCGCCGAGCCGCAGAATGACTTTGTGTTTGCGGTCATCTGCGAAGAGGTGGGTCTGATCGGTGCGATGCTGGTGGTGGCGATGTTTGTGTTTTTCGTCTGGCGGGGCTTTTCGGTCAGCCTTGCCAATCCCAACCGTTTCTGCAAGCTGGTGGGGATCGGCATTACGGCGCAGATCGGCTTCCAGATGCTGCTCAATATCTGCGTGGTGACGAATATGGTGCCCAACACGGGCATCAGCCTGCCCTTCTTCAGTTACGGCGGCACCTCGCTCATGATGATGCTGCTGGAGATCGGCGTGCTGCTGGCGATTTCGCGAACGTCACCCAATAAAATTATTTAGCGGGAAGAAAGTATAACGGCTGTGTTTTTTCCGAAGTGCCGCGGACATTGCGGCACTTCGGAAGCGCTGTTTGATGGTTTTGCCGGCGCGACGCCGGAATGCCGAACCTGAGTCAAACATCACCGTACCGGAGGATGTTTGACTGAGGTTTGCCATTTTCTTTTATTCTTTTATATTCATTTACTTTACGCGCAAATCTGTCATACGAGGAGTTTTTGCTATGAACATACTGTTGTCCGGCGGCGGCACGGCGGGTCACATCAACCCGGCGATTGCCATCGCGGAGACGATCCGGAAGGAATGTCCCGACGCGAATGTGCTGTTTGTGGGGACGCCGTCGGGAATGGAATCCCGGCTGATTCCGCAGGCGGGATTTGCCTATACCGCGATGCCCGTGGCGGGCTTTCAGCGCAAACTCACACTGAATAATCTCAAACGCAATGTGCAGGCGGCTTACTATCTGGCGCGATCCGGCAGCCGTGCCGCCAAAATCATACGCGACTTCCAGCCGGATCTGGCGATCGGTACGGGGGGCTATGTGTGCGGACCGATTCTGCGCAAGGCGGCGCAGATGGGCGTGCCGGTGCTGGTGCATGAAGCCAACGCCTTTCCGGGCGTGACGGTCAAGATGCTGGCGCGCTACTGCGACTGAGTGATGCTGGCGGTGGAGGACGCGCGAAAGCGTCTGCCCGAAGGAACCCGCGCCGTGGTCACGGGAAACCCCGTGCGGGAGGAGATACTGTCCTATGACAAAAAGCGAGCGCGAGAGGAACTGGGCGTGGACGACCGTCCGCTGATCGTATCGTTCGGCGGGTCGCTGGGTGCGAGAACCATCAATGAATCCATGCTGCCCCTGCTGGCACGCAGTGCGAAGGACGGGCGGTATCAGCATATCCACGGTTACGGACAGTACGGCGGATTTGTCCTCGACAGGCTCAAAGAACAGGGCGTTTTTCTGGGAAGCTGTCCCAATCTCAGCGTGCGGGAATACATCAACGATATGCCCCGTGTCATGGCGGCAGCCGATCTGGTGATCTGCCGCGCGGGCGCGATGGCACTCGCGGAGCTGCAGGCGCTGGGCAAGGCGTCGATTCTGATTCCGTCGCCGAATGTGGCGGAGAATCATCAGTTCTACAACGCCATGGCGCTGGTGGATCGCGGCGCCGCGGAGATCATTGAGGAAAAGGATATCACGCCGGAACTGCTGACGGAAAAGGCGGATTCACTGGCAGGCGACCGCGCGCGGCTGGAGGAAATGTCGCGCAATGCCCGCCGGATGGCGATTCTCGATTCCCGCGAGAAAATTTATGCGGTAGTGGAGCAGACGCTCCGGCAGCACGGTAAGCTGTAAGAGAATGTAAAATGCGGTAAGACGGAAGAAAGAAACGAAGAAAACGCAGTGTAAACACGATGACATTTGTGGGGAGATGTGAATTACTTGGGAGGAAAAAAGAAAAAGAAGAACCGTATGAATACGGGCTATGCGGGAAAATCGGGCAAATCGGTCAGAACGGGGGGGACCAATCCTTCGGCGCCCTCTGCCGTGCAGGATAAATATGCCAAGTATGCGGGAGCGGTCAGCAATAAATCCAAGCGCAATTATGCCGATCTGCGGCTGGTCAGTCCCTCCGAACTGCGGGGGAATCCTGTTTCGTCAGAACCGTCGGTTCCAAACGGCGGTGCCAAAAAGCATTCGGGACAGTCTGTGAGGAGCGGCGGTGCCAAAAAGCCTTCGGGACAGCCCATGAAGAACGGCAGTGCCAAAAAGCCTTCGGGACAGCCCGTGAAGAGCGGCAATGCCAAAAAGCCTTCGGGACAGCCCGTGAAGAGCGGCAGTGCCGGAAGCAGGAAACCGATCAAACAGCCCATGCACACTGCTTCCGGAAACATAACACAATCGGTGAATCAACTGTTTCACGGCGGCAAACGGGGGAAAATCCAAAAAGCGCCATCCAAGTCCCATACCCGCCCCACACCCGAAGTCAAAGCACCGATATATGCCGATGACGAATACAGCCGTGCGCTGAACAATTCGGATTTTTACGGCGATCTGGTGGAAAAATATTACATCAAGTACCCCGAGAAGCAGGAGGAGCGCAAATCGGCTCCGGGGTCAGCGGCGGCGAGAGAACGCGCCGCGCGGCGCAAGGTGCGCAGAAGCCCGATGGAATCGGTGGTGAGTGACGGCACCGCCAAAAATGAAGGCGAAGCTAAGGGAACACGTCCCTCCATCGCGGAACTGGCGGTGAGAAACCGCGGCACCGATCGGAAAAAGCAGTACGCAAAGGTGGTCAAGACCGGTAAAGCGAAAGGCAGTATCCCCACCGGATCGGTTCATCGGAAAGTACGCCGCATCAACCGTCAGCGGAGCCTGTTTCTCTACGCGGCTTCGGCAGCGTCCGTGGTAGCGGTGCTGTGTTTTCTGTTTTTCTTCTGGGGATTCAAAGTCAAGCAGATTGTGGTAGAAGGTGAAACGCCTTACAGTGATAACCGCATTACCTCGCTCTGCGATTTCACGCAGGGAGACAATCTGATGTTCATTGATACCGCCGTGTCGGAACGTCAGGTGGTGGAATCGTTGCCGTATGTGGAAACCTGTAAGGTGAAACGCGCCATTCCCCATTCAGTGGAAGTCAATGTAACCTGTGCGGTGCCGCTGGGTGTGGCGGAGGCAGGCAGTGCCGAATGGGTGATTGTGAGCACCAGCGGCAAGATTCTGGAAAGCGTTTCCGCGGCGGCGGTGGTGAGCGGAAGTGATCTGGGCGATACGGGTGTATCGACGGCATACACGGCGCAGGAACTGGCAGCCGCCCGGAAACTGCCGGTACTGGTAGGACTGGAGATGGATCAGGTCAATGTCGGCAGCTTTGTCAACGGCAGTTCCGTGGCAACGGTCAACGGTTTTGCCTGCATCTATGAGGAAGCGCAGGCACTCGGTCTGACGCTGGATAAGCTCAAGTACACTGACCGCGGATATGAAGCGGAGTACGACGGCAGAATCAATATCGTGGTGGGCGATACCGATGACCGCAGCATTATCCGGAAGCGACTGGAAATCTTCCATCATATCATGTTCGTCAAGTGTGACATCAGCGAGCATGAACGGGGCGAGATTACCTATCTGAAAAATCAGATTTTCTTCGATCCCACCTATGACTTCTCGGAAGAGGAACTCGCCAAGTATGCCGAAAAACAGGCAGCAAAACAGAAGAAAGAAAATTCCCTCGGCAAGCTGGGTGAAGCCGCCGTATCGCTGCTCGATGAAGGCGTGAGCCTGCTGCACCGGGAGAATACCACTACGGCAGCCACTACCAAGACCACAGCCGCCAAGACTACGGCAGCCACTACGAAGACCACAGCCACTACCAAGACCACAGCCGCCACAGCGAAGATAACAACTGCTGCTGAAACCACCACATCCGAAACCACCGCGGCACAAACGGCAGCATCCGCCACGACAGCGGCAGGGCAGTGATCGGGATGATGGAAGGAAAACGGAAATCTATGGGGGAATGCGACAAAATCGGTCAGTTTCCCCATAGGATTTCTGCAAAAAAAGATGAAATCTGTCGATTTGCATATAATTGTGGATAACCGGGCGTTAAAATTTTATCATGACTGTTCTTCTTTTTCATCAAAAAGATATTGAAATTTTTGACTTAAAGAGGTATAGTATTATCTAGGACTATACAAGGCAGGTTTGGAAAGTAAAAAGGAAACCGAAGGAAACGGTGCTTTGTCTGACCGTTTCCGGTACAGGAGGATGTATTCATGGCTTTTGAATTCGATCAGGACTACGAAAACAACGTCGTTCAAATCAAAGTAATCGGCGCAGGCGGCGGCGGCGGCAACGCGGTCAACCGCATGATCCAGATGGGCGTGAACAGCGTTGAATTTATTTCTATAAACACTGATGTGCAGGCGCTCCACCGTTCGCAGGCTACTCACAAGATCCAGATCGGTGAGAAAATCACCAAGGGCAAGGGCGCAGGCGCCGATCCCGCCAGAGGTCAGCGCGCGGCTGAGGAGAGCAAGGAAGACATCGAGGCAGCGCTCAGAGGCACTGATATGGTCTTCATCACCGCCGGTATGGGCGGCGGCACCGGTACCGGTGCGGCTCCCGTCATCGCGGAGATCGCCAAGGAAATGGGCATTCTGACCGTCGGTATTGTGACCAAGCCCTTTGCCTTTGAAGGCAGAAGACGCATGGAGCAGGCGGAAGCCGGTATCGCGGCGCTGCGTGAACATGTTGATTCCCTCGTGGTCATTCCCAACGAGCGTCTCAAGCTGGTGTCCGATCAGAAGATCACGCTGGCAAATGCCTTTACCATCGCCGATGACGTGCTCCGTCAGGGCGTGCAGAGTATCTCCGACCTCATCAACAGCCCCGGACTGGTCAACCTCGACTTCGCGGATGTCACCGCCGTCATGAAGGACGCGGGCTATGCTCATATGGGCGTGGGCGCCGCGCAGGGCAAGGAGAAGGCTTCTCTGGCTGCTCATGCCGCCATTTCCAGTCCGCTGCTCGAGACCTCCATCAACGGCGCGAGAGGCGTCATCATCAACATCACCTCTTCCAACGACATCAACCTGGAGGAAGTCGATATCGCTTCTACTATGATTACCAAGGCGGCGCATCCCGACGCTACCATTATCTGGGGTGCCGCGTTTGACGAGAACATGGATGACGAGATGAGAGTCACCGTCATCGCGACCGGTTTCTCCATTGATTCCGAGAAGGCAGAGCAGACGGCTGCTCCTGTCAACGCTCCCAAAACGGCTGCGCCGGTCAAGAAGAGCGCTCAGCCCAGCCGTACCAATCCTTCGGCTCCCGCGGGCACCGGTTCCACCATCAACGAGAAGAATGACGACGATTACTTCGATATCATGCAGATTTTCGGCGGTCGCAAGTAATTTTCAGAATATCGGAATATTTCCCGTTTTTCACAGCAATTTTCGGCACGGATTTTCGGATCCGTGCCGTTTTTTTGTGCCGGTGAGGAAAGGTCGGTCACAAAACCGGCGCTCCGAGCGAATAGAATCATGAGCGGGGAAAACGGAAGGCCTTCACGATTCAGAAACCGTCTCAGTCAAAACGTCAAAAAAGCGTGGTGATGGATTTGTCAGACCAGGAGATAGTGTCCGAGATCCGGCGCAACCCTTCGCGGGGCATGAAATGGCTGATCGATGCCTATTCTCCCGTCGTTTACGCGGCGGTGCGCAGCCGGTTGAGCGGGGTGTGTTCGCACGACGATATGGAAGCTTGTGTCAGTCTGGTCTTTACGGAATTTTATTTTGGCATCGGGCAATACGATTGCCGCCGGTGCAGTCTCAAAACCTATCTGGGTGTGCTCGCCCGCAATAAAGCCATTGAGGAATTCCGGCGGACGGCGCGTCAGATGGCACAGACGGCGCATGACGAGGACGCGCTGCTGGAAGTGCCTGACAGCTTTGATCTGGAACATGAAACCGAGCGCCGCCTGCTGGAACAGCGTCTGCTGCGGGCGGTGGAAGCCTTGGGCGAGCCGGACAGCGGAATCATGATACAACGCTATTTTTACGCCCGGTCGTCCAGAGAGATTGCCGCTGAGAGGGGCATGACCGACGCGGCAGTGCGCAAGCGGATTTCACGGGCATTGACCAGACTTCGCACCATGTTGGAAGATAACGATGCCGATGCAGCGAAAGGATGAGAAATCAGATGAAAAAAATACCGATCACCGCTTTGTTTGACGATCTGTCAGAGGAATCCGCCAAAAGCGTGATACAGCGTTATCCTATGAAAGAGAGTGTGGACGATATGAGCAAACAGAGAATTTATCAGAACGTCATGAAAGACATTGACCGGGGTGTATCCCGTCACAACAGCGGCAAGCGGGTCTGGCGCAAAACCGCCATCGCGGCGGCGGCACTTGTCGCGGCGCTGGCGGTGGCGGGCAGCTCGGTGGCTGCGGGACAGCTTTACAAGCATTTTACCGATTACAAGTCCGCCTATACGCAGGCGCAGAAGGACGCGGTGGAAAAGGCAACATTCCCCATTCACAAAACCGTCGAGAGTGACGGCGTGACGATTACCGCCGTGGAGGGTCTGTGCGACGGCGAAAAACTCTTTATTCTCGCCAACATCGAGGTTGACCCGTCTCAATTGACCATTCCCGAGGGACACAGCTTTTTTACCCGTCTCAGGTTGCACATGAGCGGCGATTATGAGGATACGCAGATGTATCCCAGCCTGTACAATCAGGTACTCACAAAAGACGGCAATACCTGCACCGTACTGTATATGTATGATATGGTTGACATCAAAGACGGTCAGACGCTGGCACTTGCCGCGTGGGGACTGTCCACCGTTTCCAAGGACGGCACAGAGACAACCGAGGCGATTGTCCGCGACAGGAAGCTGGGCGGCTTTACGTTTGAAGCGCGTAAGAGCGACTTTGCCAAGACCTTCTCCGCGGAAAAGGGTGTCAAGCTGAATGATACTGATTTTGCTGTCACCGTCGGCTATGTGGCACCGTGGAGTGCGCAGATCAGGCTCAGCGGGGCTTATCAGGGACCTGCGATCACAGAAGCAAGCGGCGAGGAAGCATGGGCGGCACAGGCGGAACGGCTGAATGAATTGGCTGCTCAGGTGACGTTCAAGGTAGTGATGAAGGACGGCACCGTATATGAAGGCATGGGCGTCAGCAGCTCGCCGTCTTCCGACGGTAAAACCGTCGATATTGATTACTACTGCGCGTTTAACGAGTATGTTGACACCGCTGACATCGACCATGTGGAGATCAACGGCGCGGCGATGGATGTGAAGTAATTTTTCCGTTCTTTAACAAAAAAAATCCAAACCATACGTTTCCCAAACCAAACTAAATCAAACCAGACCTGAATGAACCCATACGCCTGTGCGAAGAGTTGAAAAATTCTTTGGCACAGGCGTATTTTTCGTGGAAAAACCCTTTCTTTTTCGGGGGGTGTGTGGTATCATTCTAATGAAGGGACATCTACGCATATGCTGGAAAGGGGACTTTATTATGAATGAAGAAAGAATGTTTCATATCGGTCTGCCGGTAACGGTTCACGCGAATTATGCTCTGCTGCCGGGTGATCCGGGGCGCGTACCCAAAATCGCGGCGTATCTGGAAAATCCCCATGAACTGGGATGCAACCGCGAATTCCGCACATGGTCGGGGACGCTTGGGGGTGAGACGGTACTGGTGACTTCCACGGGCATCGGCGGACCGTCGGCTTCCATCGCGGTGGAAGAACTGATTGCGCTGGGCGTGACGCACTTTGTGCGCATCGGCACCTGCGGCGGCATGAATGAGGCCGTGTGCGCCGGCGATGTGGTGATTGCCACCGGCGCGATCCGCATGGAGGGAACCAGCCGGGAATATCTCCCCATCGAATTTCCCGCCGTGGCGGATTTCGGTCTGGTGCGGGATTTAGTGGACGGCGCGGCGGCGGTTGGTGTTCCCTTCCATACCGGCGTGGTGCAGAGCAAGGATTCGTTTTACGGTCAGCATTCGCCGGAGCGGATGCCCAACGGCGCGGAACTGCTCCGCAAGTGGGACGCGTGGATGGCGGGCGGCTGTCTGGCATCCGAGATGGAAGCGGCGGCGATCTATGCCGTGGCGGCGGCGCGGGGGGTCAAGGCGGCGACGGTGCTGCACGTGATCTGGAACCAGATGCGCCGCGATCGGCTGGGTGATGACCGGGAAGTGCATGATACCGACTCCGCGATCCGCACAGCCATCGAGGGCCTGAAACGCACAATCATGCGAAATTCCTCACCAAACCCATAAATATGAAAAAAATATGAAAAAATAACTTGATAAATCAAAATAATATGTTATAATGTAACTAACTATGGAAATGTAGTTTGGGGGTTTATGCCCTCTTGACAGGCAATCGAGAAAAAAGATAACCAAATCCTCATGGAAGGAGGGTGTTTGGATGGATTATGCAGGATCACGGTTCCGCAGACGGTTTGTCGGTTACGACAGAAGCGCCGTTGACGCGGAATTTCAGAAGCTCATCGATCAGGTCGATGACGCGATGGATAAAAACGAGGAACTGCGCCGCGAGGTGCAGGAACTGCGGGAGGAGCGCCGCGATTGGGAATTTGCCAAGCGTTCGCTGGAAGACGAGCGCACCGCTATGTCCCGCGACAGAGCGGCATTGGCGGAATCGGTTTCGTCCATTTCGGGAAAGGTGGCAGAATTGGAGACCAGTCTGTCTTCCGCGAAAGTCGCTAATGATGCGCTGCAAAACAAAATCGATGCCACTACCTCGGAGCGGAATCAGTTGCAGCTCCGGCTCAATACGGTGGAGGAGCGTAACCATGAACTGACACTGCGTGAACGGCAGTTCAACGAGATCGAGCAATCGGTTTCCTCCATCATGTCTGTGACCAAACGCGCTACCGACCGGTTGTTCCAGAAATCGGTGGAGAATCAGGAAAACGTTATCCGCATTGCGGGTGACGCGGCACAGGAGACTGCTATGATCCGCGCCGATCTTACAGCGGCACGCGATGATATGAATCTCGCCTTTGACGAATTTCAGGACAGAATTGATAAGATTGACGCGGCGCTGACCGGCGCGGTGCATAAACTGGTTGCCATCAAGCACGACAGCGGTCTCAAACCCAAGAATGCCGACGCCACCATCGAAAGCGAAGTGGAGCGTCTGCTTTCCATGCGTGCGGGCGAAGTGGATTATTCCGACGGCAAGGGCTATGCCGTGCCGGTGCTGGGACCGTACAGCACGAAATTCATTTCCGATGTGGCAAAAAAGGTCAATGCCGGTGAAACGGAAGGACATCCTGCCTCCGAACGTCCTGCCATGCCGCATACCCGACCCGACGGCGGAGCGGAAGACGACGGTGAAAAGCCGCCCGTGGCGCTCAAGCGCAGCTATCCCACCGTGTTTGAGTCCAATGAATCCTCCATTAAGGAAGCCAACCGTATGCTGGATGACGCCGACGAAGAAGCCGAGCGCCGCAGCGCCGACAGCGGTGTGAACAATCCGCCGCCCGCGCCACAGCCCCAACCGTATCAAGGCTACCCGAATCCCTATCAGGGCTTCCCCAATCCCTATGCGCCGCAGCAGTATGTTACACAGCCGCCTGTCCGCAATCCCATCGGATTTGGTTATACCGACGGCGCGGAGCAGGATGAACGCTACGCCCAGGCGGGCATGGGAGCGCCGACTATTGATATGGATTCCACCCAATTGCAATATCTTTCCACGCCGCCCGGTATGACGTATGACGCGTCTCCCGTGACAATGGAGATGACGCAGGCGGCGCCGGACAGCGCGGGAGCAGAATATGCGCAGCCGTCCGCGCCGACCTTCGTCCCCAATGCGCCGATACCCCCAGACGGTGCGCCAAAGCAGTCGGGAGAAGCGGAAGCGCCGTGTGCTGCCAAGCGTGTGGCAGTGCGGAAACACGTGAAAATCGTGTCTGCGGACGAACGCGAAAAGGTGTCGGTCACGCTTCGTCATGGGAAATAGAGAGAGATTTTGCAAAAACACGAAAGACGCAAAAGCACCGTTGATAATACCGACGGTGCTTTTTTGCTGAAAGGAAACGGTTTGATGGAAATATTATATGAAGATAACTATCTGCTGGTTTGCATCAAGCCGGTGGGGGTGCTGTCGCAATGTGACGGGCAGCGGGATATGGTGCGGCTGCTACAGGAGCAGTGCGGCGGGGACATCTATCCGCTGCACCGTCTTGACCGGGAGGTAGGGGGCGTGATGGTGTTTGCGCGGGATGCCAAGACCGCTGCCGCATTGTCCGCGCAAATCCAGCGGGGTGAGTTTGTCAAGCGATATCTGGCGGCAGTAGAGGGAATTCCCCAACCGTCGGAAGGGGAAATGCGGGATTTGCTTTTCAAGGATTCCCGGCGGAACAAGAGCTTTGTGGTGAACCGTCCGCGCAAGGGTACCAAGGAGGCGCGGCTGGCGTATGAAACGCTTGCCACCGCACGAATCAACGGAGCGGACAGTTCGCTCGTGAAGGTGCGTCTCTATACCGGGCGCACCCATCAGATCCGGGTGCAGTTTGCGTCGCGTCAGATGCCGCTGCTCGGCGACGGCAAATACGGCAGCCGCGACAGGGGATGCACCGTGGCGCTCTGGTCGCACAGCCTGACCTTTGTCCATCCGGTTTCGGGAGAGGAAAAAAGCTTCGTGTTCTTTCCCGACCACAGCGCCTACCCGTGGAATTGGTTTGATTTTTTTGAGAATATTCCGGTTGTTCCGGATGGAAAGGAGCAGGATGTTCATGAAGCATCAAAAAATCTGTAAAAGGCTGCTGGCGCTGGCGTTGGCGGCAGCGCTGCTGGGGAGTGTATGCGCCTGCGGCAGCGGGAAACCATCGGACGGCGTGAAGCTGTCGGACAGTACCACGGAGCTGACCGCTCCTATCGTGCGCTCGAAAAAAGCGCTGAGCGGGGAGCGGGACGATGAGCAGAAATATGGGTTTGACTGGCAATACTGGGGATTTTCCGCCGCCCTTCTGAGGAACGTCACCCGGCAGGACGGAGGGCGGGAAAATACCCTTGTGTCACCGCTGTCAGTGATGACAGCGCTGGCGATGACTGCCAACGGCGCGTCGGGCAATACGCTTACCCAGATGGATATGGCGTTGTGCGGGGACATGATCGCGCTCGACAGTATGAAGCCTTTGGATAGGGACGGGCGCAATTCATGTCTGGGCGCGTATCTCGACAGTCTGCCGCACAGCGGCAAGGCGTCGCTCTCTTCCGCCAATTCCATCTGGCTCAAAGAGGGTGCGATGAACATCAAAAAAGACTTTCTGCAAACCAATGTCGATGCCTACAACGCGCAGGTGTTTTCGACGGCGTTCGATGACAATACCCGTGATGACATCAACCGATGGGTATCGCTCAGAACCGGCGGCAGAATTGAAAACATGCTGGACGACATTCATCCCAATGCCGTGATGTATCTCATCAACGCGCTGACCTTTGACGCGGAGTGGCAGGATATTTACCGCGAAGAGCAGATATTTGACGGCGAGTTTACCGATATCGACGGCAAGGTGCAGACCGTGCCGATGATGAACTCGGAGGAGCGGGTCTATCTGGACGACGGCATGGCGACCGGCTTTGTCAAGCCCTACGCGTCGGGCTACCGATTTGTGGCAATGGTGCCGAACGAGGGTGTGACGCTGCAAGAGTATGTGGAAAAACTGCCGGTTTTCCAGCTGTTTCCGCAGCTCCGTGAAGATGACGGCGAAACGGTGATGGTCAGTCTGCCGAAGTTCAGCGCGACGTATTCCGTGGAACTCAGCGACGCGCTGAAAGCGATGGGCATGACCGATGCCTTTGACCCGGATAGGGCGGATTTCTCGGACATGGCGGACGCGAAGCCGGGCGATCTGTATATCGGACGCGTGCTGCATCAGACCACGATTGCGGTGGACGAGAAAGGTACCAAGGCAGGCGCGTCCACGGCGGTGGAAATGCTCACGAAAGGTGCCATTTTGCGCACAGTTTCTCTTGATAGACCGTTCCTCTATATGATTGTGGACGAAGACAACGGGCTGCCGGTCTTTATCGGACAGGTGACGCATTTTTAAAGAAGCCCAATTAGCCGCGCAGCGGCGCGGGGTGCAGGGGGTGAGCTCCCTGCCGAGGTCAAGGGCAAAGCCCTTGCCGAGCGAATTGCACCCAGACAACCAACGGGGTCGGGCGAATTCTTTTACAGAACCCTCCCAAACAGATTTCTCCCACAACCATTTGACGTGGAGAAATGCCTGTGCTATAATCAAAAAGCGATACGTTAAGGAAAGAAGCCGATCACCATGAATCTTTTAAAAATCCCCTGTGACTGTCATCTGCACACCGACAATTCGTTTGACAGCGAAACCCCCGCCGCGCTTCAGGTGGCAAGAGCGCGGGAACTGGGCATTCCGTATATTGCGCTGACCGATCATTGCGATATTCTGGAATGGAGCGACGCGAACATTGCCAGATCCAACGCGCAGGCGATGGAACTCAACGCCCTGTATGACGACATCACCGTGCTGCGGGGTATCGAACTCGGCGAACCGCTGCAGGATATGGACGAAACGTCCCGCGCGCTGGGGCTCTGTGAGTACGATTTCGTGCTTTGCTCGCTGCACAATATCCGGGGCGAGGAAGATTTTTATTATCTCCACCCCGACCGTGCGCAGGCTGCCGACTTGGTCAGGCGGTATTTTGAGGAACTGCTCGAAACGGTGAAGTGGAACCAATTCGATTCCCTCGCCCATCTGACCTATCCCTTGCGCTACATCACCGAGCGGGACGGCGTATCGGTGGATATGACGCCCTACCTGCCGATGATCCAGGAGATTCTGTCTACCCTCGCCGCCAACGGCAAAGCGCTGGAAATCAACACCTCCGGTCTGCGCAACCCCGACGGTATGCTGCTGCCGACGGCGGATTATGTGGAACTGTTCCGTCGGCTGGGGGGACGTTATATCACCCTCGGCAGCGACGCTCACACGCCGGAGCATCTGGCGGTGGGCATGGAAGAAGGCATCGCCGCCGCCAAGGAAGCGGGCTTTACGGGTGTGACGATTTTCATCAACCGGCAGCCCGTGGAGATACCGTTTGCGTGACCATTACACAAATCCCCTGTTGCAAATCGGCGGGGAAAATGCTATAATAGGCAGGAAAGTAAATCACGGGGTAAGGAGTGACACGCGAATGCGAAATAAAAGAAGCTGGACGGCGGTCATCGCGGCGGGAATGCTGCTGCTGTCGCTGTGTGCGTGCGACAGCGGGAACGGTAAAACGACAACGGAAAAATCCGTCAGTCCATCTGAAACGGCTGTGTCAAGTGAAGCGCCGGCAGACGACGCTTTGACTGTGAATTCCGCGTTGAAAGAGGGGCAGACCGTGATGTTCGGGCGCTATGAACAGGACGGCAACCTCCAGAACGGCGCGGAACCGATTGAATGGCGGGTGCTGTCGGTGAAGGATGACCGGGCGATGCTGATTGCCGAAAAAATCCTCGATTGCAAACCCTTCCATGAAACCGCGTGGGTGAATGTGGACTGGGAAACCTGCACGCTGCGCGCATGGCTCAACGAGGATTTCTGTCAGGCGGCCTTCACCGAGGCGGAGCAGGTCAAGCTGCTC
>CAMJHU010000005.1 GCA_946405565.1 uncultured Clostridia bacterium | reverse complement strand
CACCAGCACGGCGGTACCGCAGAGCACCCGGCGGTCAATGCCGCCGACGGTGGCAAATTTGAGCAGTCCGTTTTCGTTGATATCGGTGACAATCATGCCCACCTCGTCCATATGGGCGCACAGCATGAGCTTATGCGCGGCGGGAACCCTGCCCTTCTTGTATGCGATAATGCAACCGGTGCTGCTGACCTCTACGGTTTCACAGTACGGCTCGATTTCCTTGAGAATAAAGTCTCTGACCGCGTCCTCCCGACCCGAAATGCCATACAGATCGGAAAGCCGCGCCAATGTTTCACGCAGTATCATAATAGATCCGTCTCCTTCCCCAGTTTCAGTGGATGCCGCCGCTCCTGATATAGGCGGCGAGAAGCTGCGCCGTACGCTCCACATCGTCGCAGTCCACCACTTCGACGGGGGTGTGCATACTTCTTTCGGGAATGGAGATCAGACCGGTGAGAATACCGCCGGCAGTCACGGCGATATCGTCGGCATTGGTGCCGGTCTTACCGCCCATCACGTCATACTGCCACGCGATTCCCTCGCGATCCGCAAGTTCGGTGAGCTTTTTGCTGATGGCGCGGCTGAGTACCGGCGAAAAACCGATCATGGGTCCCGCTCCCAGCTTGCCGCATTCCTCGTCGGGACAGCCGGGATAGGCGGCAAATCCCACATCCACCGCCACGGCTTCTGTCGGCGCCACGGAAAACGCCGCGCAGCTCGCCGCCAGATGTCCCACTTCCTCGCGGGTGGAGAGCAGCGCCGTCACATGGCAGTCCAGACGGGCGCACTTGGGTTCCAGCAGTTCCACCGTGCGGATAATCGCGGCAGCGCCGGCGCGGTTGTCGAGCGCCTTGCCCGACACGCGGCTGCCCAGCAGCGCGGCAGGTCTGCCCTTCATGGCAATACGCGTGCCGATCGGCACCAGTTCCCGCGCCCTGTCGGCGCCGTAACCGATATCCACCGCCATATCCTTAAAGGCAGGCACCTTGCCCACGTCCTCGCCCACCGTCAGGTGAGGCGGACGGCAGCAGACGATGCCGCTGATTTTTTGTTTGGTCATGACGCTGACCTCACTGCCCATCAGCACTCTCCGGTCCACACCGCCGCAGGGAGCAAAGTGCAGAAAGCCGTTGTCGTCAATGGCGGTCACCACCAGACCGATTTCATCGATATGCGCGTCAATCAGGATATGGCGGGCGGCGTTGAGGTCGCCCAGTTCGGCGATGACATTGCCCAGTGAATCCCGCACGACGGGGGTGAAATCGGAAAGCAGCTCCATCGCCAGACGTGCCGCCGAGCCTTCCGCGCCCGACGGTCCGTTGGCATTGGAAAGCCCTAAAAGTATATCCTTCACAGCCATGTTGTTTGTGTCTCCTCAAAAATAGTTGGTTGGGTCACGCGGGCAATCCTTATCCCACCGCTTCCACTTTGGTCGCGTCAAAGACGAAATTGCCGGTGCCGTAATAGATCAGATGGGTGTCGTTGATCACAAAGACCGTGTCATAGAGATTCGCCCCGCTCTGGTCATACACCTCGATGCGGGTAATCGCCGCGTCCTTGCCGAATTCGTCGAGAATACCGTCGCTCTGCATACCCACCGCGTCCATCAGATCGGGGGAACATTTGTCCTGCACCTTGTAGAACGGGGAGAAAACGCTTCCCACGCGGCTGGTCTTGTAGCAGTCATACGCCAGCAGCACGCCCTCGCTGTTGTATTCCTGTTTGACGGCTTCCTTCTCGGACATATCGGTGTTGCGGGGGGACTGAATGATATGGGCTTTTTTGGCAATCGCCCAGCTTCCCACGCAGCTTTCGGGCAGATAATCGCTGCCCTCCGCCACGATGAGATTGCCGTTTTCGTCCACCTGGGTGTGAATGATCGGCTCGCTGAGGTCTTCCCCGTCGTCCGCGTCCGACTTGCCGCGTGAAATCAGAATGATCACGGCGGCAAAGATCACGACACAGCACACACAGATAACCGCGATCGTGATGAGATTTTTGTTGCTGCTGATGTTTTTCATGATGAACTCCGTCCTTTGTATTGAAATTATTTTATTTTGGCTCTATATTGGCTCCCTCTCCGAGGGAGCTGTCGCGTAGCGACTGAGGGAGCGCAAAACGCGCTTGTTTTTTTCTGTTGCTTGGGCGAAAAACGATTTTGGCGGGGTTCCCTTCTGTATCCGCCCTTCCCCGTTGTATGTCTTGGCTCGTCTCGCTCGGCAGCACGCTGTGCTGCCTGCCGGGGCGCCGCCCCGGTCCCCGGCAGGGCTCCTGCCCTGCACCCGCGAGGAGGGCAGTGGCCCCCCTCGACTCCCCCGCCGCTTCGCGGCTAATTCTGCCGTCTCTCAAACGGCGTCTTCGGCACCTCCAGCGGCAGCACTTCCACAAATACCGCCGTATGCTTTGACGAAATATGCCTGTCCTGATGCTGCGAACCGAAAAACCAGTGCTTATATTCCACCCGCCTGCTGATATCGTCAAAAAAACCCGTGAGGGAATTCTGAACCATCATGGCGTCCGCGTGATTCGGACGGCGGGACAGCATATTCTTGATCTTGGTGGGACATTCATGGGTAATGATATAGTCCACCTTCAGCGAATGCTCATAGAGGACATTGGCGGCTTCTTCCATTTCCTCCGGGGTAGGGGTTTCCTCGTTCCACCAGCGCATACCGCGGCTGCGGCGCAGCTCCGCGTCGTCACTGTAGCCCCCGCCCATCGTGAAAATCTTCTGTCCTTCTATCTCGAACACCTGTCCGCGGCAGAGGTGATACACATTGCCGTTGACCCGGTGAATCCGCCCCCCGCACCATTCCTCCTCCGGATAGCTGTACAGCCGGTCAAAGTTCTCGTGGCAGCCGTCGATAAACAGGATGCGGTACTTCTGACGCTCCATAAACTGAAGAATCTTGTCCTCCTGCAAATCGCAGTTCCAGATAAAGCCGAAATCGCCGCACACCATCAGGATATCGCCGCTCCGCAGCTTATCAAATTGTTTTTCCTCAAAGCGCGATACGCTTCCGTGCATATCGCCCGTCACATAAATCAAACCCGCACCGTCCCTTCCCTGTCGGCATTCTCTTTTCATTGTATAACATTTCACGCCGCTTGACAAGCATTATTTTGTGAGAAACCCGTAAAAAAAACGCTGTTTTCGCAGCTTTTGGCAGGGCGGTTCTTATTATACAACATTCTCTCCCCGAAAACAACGCCTAATCACAACTTTTTCATACTATTTACCGATAATTTACGTTTTCTTTGGTTTTATCCCTTTGCATTTGCGAAGGAATGTGCTATAATGGAAGATACGCACATCGACAGAAAAAATCAAAAAGGAATGGTGATCCCCATGAACGTCATGGCTGCCCGTATCGGGAAAAAGCTGACGGCGCTGACTTCGCTGCTGCTCGCGGCGGCATTCTGTCTGACTCTCTGCGGCACCCCCGCACAGGTTCACGCCGCCTTCAAGACCGACTATACCCCCCGCTGCAAGGCTGTCTATATGCTCAATATGGATACCGGCAAACCGGTCTATGAACTCAATGCCGACAAGAAAATGCTCCCCGCCTCCCTGACCAAGATGATGACCTGCATCCTCGCCTATGAACGCGCCGAGGATTTCGAAAACGAAATGGTAACGGTGGATTCCCGTGCGGTGCGCTTTGTCAACTACAACAAAGAGGGCGTGACCGGCATGTGGACCAACATCAAGGTCAACGAGCGTTTCACGCTGAAAGATCTGGTCTATGAAGCGCTGGTTGCCTCCGAAAACTGCGCCGCCGAAGCCATCGGCTATTACATCTGCAAGCAGTACTACGGCAAAGACAGCAATGAGGATTTCATCAATTTCATGAATGACCGCGCCGCCGAAATCGGCTGCACCAATACCCACTTCAAATGCGCGTCGGGTCTGACCACCGATTTTGAAAACCATTACTCCACCGCGCACGACATGGCGCTCATCGCCAACCATCTCATGAATATCCCCGTGCTGGCGGAAATCGCCTATACCCCCCGTTCCTACGGCATCAAGCCCACCAACAAGCACGACGAAGTCCAGCATGTGGTGTCCACCAACCTGCTCATCCGCGAAGGCGCGACCGGCGCCGACGGCACCAGCTATTATTATCAGTACTGCGAAGGCGTCAAGACCGGTTATCTCGACGCGTCGGGACACTGCTTTGCCGGCTATGCCAAAAAAAGCGGCTACCGCTACATCGTCGCGCTGCTCAACGACGGCGCCACTTCCTCCAAGGATACCAACTACGCCTTTATCGACGCGAGAAACCTCTTTGAGTGGGCGTTCAACAATCTCTATCTGGTGGATATCTACAACACCGAAGAACCGGTGGACGAAATGGAACTCAAGCTCGCGTGGAATAAGGATAAAATCATCGCCGTGCCGCAGGACGATTTCAGCACGCTGCTGCCCAAGGGCGTGAAGGCTACCAGCGTCATCAAGCGCGTGGAGCGCGACAGCGACGTGGTGAAGGCGCCCGTCAAGAAGGGGCAGAAGCTCGGCGTGGCTTATCTGAGCTATGACGGCGAGGAGATCGGTCAGGTCAATCTCGTGGCGGACGAGTCGGTGGATCGCAGCGCTCTGCTCTACTTTCTCGACGGCGTGAACACGCTCTTTTCCTCCACGCTCTTCCGGGTATTTCTGGTGCTGGTGATTCTCGGCGTGGCGGGCTATCTGGCGTATTCCTACACCCGCAAGCAGCGGTTGGACAGTCTCAAGCGCAATGTTTCCCGCCGCAAAGCCAGAAGAAGAAATTATCGCTAACCTGTTTGCTCATCACTGTCCACAACTTAGTGAAATTAACTCCTTCCGTCACGCCTGCGGCGTGCCACCTCCCTCAAAGAGGGAGGCAATCTCCGGCTCCCTCTTTGAGGGGGCTGTCAGCGTAGCTGACTGGGGGAGTGCTTAAGTTGTGGATAGTGGTTTGCTCATTGCAGATCATTCTACACAGAAGAAGGGAACGGTTCTATTCTATGCACTTAACGCATTTTATCATGACACGCTGGCTGGCGCTGCTGACCGCCTGCTGTCTGCTGCTGACGTGTGTTTCCTGCGGCGAAAAACCCGACGACGACAAGGATATGACCCGCTCCGCCGTCGAACAGTATCTCGACGCCTTCGGTCAATACAACATCGCCAGGATGAATCAGGTCAGTCTCACCAAGTTTGCCGCCTACGACGACAGCGCCGAGGTCAATGCCGCCTGCAAGCTGCTGACCTCCCGCACCACCCGTACCGTCGAGGGCATCACCGTCAGCGGAAATGCCGCCATCGCACAGATCAGCATCGCCGCGCCCGAGGACTATCAGACCATCTGCCGTGAGGCGCTCGACAGCGCCATGCTCCAGATCGAACAGGATACCTCCGAAAAGCCCCCCGCCGAAATCCTCCGCCTGTCCATCAAAAAAACAGTGGGGCAAGCCGATCGCATCCCTTCGACCGCGGAAATTACCCTCAGCAAAGTCAACAATAAATGGTATATTGTCAGATCACAGGATATCGCCGATCTGATGTCGGAAATCCGTACCGCGGTCGTTTCGGCATATACCGTCATAGAAGATTGATGTTCTGTCAGGAATTTGTAAATATATCATAAAAATTGTTAATAAAATTCATACTTCTATCAAATCCCTCTCTTTAATTCATAAAGTGTTATTGGTCAGTTAATACGACGTTCATAATGTCTCGCTATACTATATGACAGTAACGGACGTCAGACGAACCCCATATGTGGTTCTCCTTTCAGTTAAAATACAATATTGTCGGTGCTGACATCATCCGTTATGATCTTATGTGGACTACACCTACTCCTATCCCTTTTTTGATACTCTTTTCTGACACAAGGCGGGCGGCATTTTGTCGTCCGCCTTGTGTCTTTCTTTCAGACTTTACACAAAGGAGCGTATAGCCATGCCTTCCATGATCAGTCATATGCTGCTGGGACAGAGAATTCTTGCCCATCCGCCGTCCGCCATGCAGCGCCCGGAAACCGACAGAATCGCGTTTCTGTGGGGCAGTCAGGGACCCGACATCCTCTTTCGCCACCGGCTGCTGCCGTGGCAGCAGGGCAGTCTGCGCTCCTTCGGCGGGAAGCTCCACGCCGCCGACCCGACGGCACTGCTTCAGTCGGTCGCCAAGGTCTGCCGCTACTGCCGCTCCAAGCCCGATTTCCTCCAAATTTATTCCTACGCGCTGGGCTTCTGCTGCCACTACTGCTATGACCGGCGATTGCATCCGCTGGTATACTACAACATTGAACTGATGGAAAAAACCGACGAACGCGGGCAGAATTACAATTATCACGCCGAAATTGAATCCAATCTGGACATCATGCTGCTGCGTCATGAAACCGGTCGGCTCATGCAGGATTTCCGGCTGACGGAATGCCTCCCTGAAGAAAAAGGTCTGGATGACAGCATCGCGCTGTTTTACGCGCTGCTGCTGTGCGATTTGTTCGGGATTCATACCCCCCGCTGGCAATCGGCGACGCTCGCGGAGGATTTCCGTATGTGGACTGCCATTCTCGACGACGCCCACGCGGTCAAAAAGCCGCTCGCCCGCACCGCCGAACGTGTGCTGCCCCATCTGCCGCTGATCCGCGGACGCATTTCACGCGGTTCACTGGTGGGAAATATTCATGGCAGAGTCGCCGAAACAGAGTTTGATTACGGCAATCTGCTGGGCAATACATGGTTCAATCCCGACAACCACAGTGAACGCTCTCACTTCAATTTCTATGAACTCACCGACATCGCCGAAACCGAAACCCGTCAGCTCATCGGACTTTTGGCGGAGGAAGTCGAAAAAAGAGGCTCCGTTGACTTTGAATGTTTTACAAAGGGACTGGATTTCAGCGGCAGGCGCTGTCATCATCCCCTTTGATGCCCTTGGGTCTTGTGCATTTTCTCTTGATTCCCGCGGCTGCCTGATAAAAATTATACCGATATTGCAGAATTTCCCTCTTCGGACTTGAATTATGACAGATTTGTAGTATAATGGTAAGAGAATTGTAATGATTTCCGCTGTCAATGATTCCACCTATCATATGTCGGAAGGAGTGATTTCCGTGAGCGCATCCGCCAAAAAAAAGCCCCCCTCCCCAAAGAAACGGGGCTTTTTCGGCAGCATCTACCGTCTGCTTTGCTATGTCGGTCTGAAAATCCAGTTCAAAACCTACAATCCCCGCCGCCGTCTTCGCAGACGTCTTGCCCCTGTGGGACAGCGCGTCGCGGATACATGGCGCACCGGCGTGGCGGCGCCCGTTGCCGGCGCTTTCCGCGAGTGGCGGCAGATTTGTCATGAAATTTCCGACAAACCGAAGAAATCCGGTAAAAAGGCTGCTTCTCCCCGCACATCGTTCCGGAAACGTCTGGGCGAGGTACGGGGCAATCATAAGGACTTTTTCGCCGGCATCCGCAATATTGCCCTCCCGCTGATTTGTCTGGGACTGCTCGGCGGTGTGGCATTCTCTGTTGCCAAATCTTCCCGGTCACTCCAAATTGCCTGCAACGGCAAAGTGCTGGGCTACATAGCGGACGAAACCGTCTACAACGACGCGATTACCCTTCTGCACCAGCGTCTGCAGAACAGCAGCAACGATTACCAGTCCACCCTCTCTCCCACCTACGCTGTTTCCGCCGTCAGCAGCAGCATGAATATGAACGCCGAGGCGCTCTGTGAAGCCATGCTCGCCGACAGCCAGAATGTGGACAGCGCTTACGGTCTGTATATCGACGGGGAGCTTTGCGCCGCTGCCAAAAGCTACGGCGATATCCAGTTTATTCTGGAATCCTTCCTCGACAAATACAAGACCGGCACCCCCGGCGAAACCGTCACCTTCGTGGGCGAAACACAGATTGTCAAGGGACTTTACGACGCGGAAAAAATTCTTTCCTCCAAAAAGTTCCAGAAGACCATTTCCACCAAGCGCACCGAAACGCAGGTCTACACGGTGATGCAGGGCGATACCGCCGCTTCCATTGCCAATCTTGCCAATATGTCCTATAAACGCCTGATGGCGCTCAACGAGGATCTCTCCGACACGCCGGAGGAAGGCACCTCCGTGCTGCTCGAAAAGGATCTTCCGGTGCTGGCGGTACAGACCGTCCGCAACGTCACCGTGAAGGAAAAGATTCCCTTTACCAAGAAAACCATCAAGGACAATACCAAATACACCGGCTATTCCAAATGTACCACCAAGGGACAGAACGGCGTCCGCGAAGTGGTGCAGCAGGTCACGGAGATCAACGGCAAGCAGGTCGCCTGCGAGGTGCTGTCTTCCACCGTCGTCAAGGAACCGGTGGAAGCCGTCTATGTGGTCGGCACCAAGAAAGGCAGCAAGGTCGGCTCCGGCGCCTTTACATGGCCGGTACCCGGCGTGCGCACGATTTCTTCCCCCTACGGCTATCGCTGGGGACGGCTGCATCGCGGCATTGATATTTCCACCCACGGCATCTACGGTCGCACCGTGGTCGCCGCCGATTCCGGCACCGTCACGGTCAAGCGCTCCGCCACGGGCTACGGACTGCACATCATCATTTCCCACGGCAACGGATACTCCACCTGCTATGCCCATCTGAGCGCGGTCAGCGTCAAGTCGGGCGCGGTGGTGGCAAAGGGTCAGGCGATTGCCAAGGTCGGCAATTCCGGCTCCTCCACCGGTCCCCACCTCCATTTCGAGATCCGCAAAAACAACGTCGCCGGCAACCCGATGAATTATTACTGATGATTTGTTTCCGCCTGCTCGGTTGACGGTTCCGCATTCTTCTTTTGCCGGGTACCCGGATATCCGACTCCGGCGCAGGGGCGCGGCTGGATAAAGGTGGTATCATCTGATGTTCTTTGTATCTCCCAAAGGATAACCGCGCTGCTCACATCGGGGCTTCCGGCTCGATGCGCGCGACGGGGAGCTGTATACGGCAAAGCCGCCCGCGTTCGGAGCGCGATGGGATTTGCCACGGTCAACCGGGTACCGCTTGAATCGCACGTGCTCACGCCGTGCAGCCGATTTTCGGTTTGGGAACAGTTTCGTGAGAATTTCCTTAAATAAAATAATCCGCTCTGACAAATCCTGCCCGAGCGGATATTTTTTATTGTACAAAGGTTTGATACAGTTGCAGCTTAAATCAATCTTCTGAGGTCGAGTTCGACGTTGTTCTTGTAGGCTTCCTCGTCGATCTTTTCTTCCACCGGCTTGCGTCTCGGACTGAACTCGCCGAGAATCGCGTCGTAACTTGCGACGATATCCTCCGGCGGCTTCCAGTCGTAGGAAATGGTCTTGTTGTAGGTGTTATAGATATCCATCATTTCCTTATACGCCTTTATGAAAGCCGACACCACTTCGGGTCCGAACTTCTTGCCGTTTTCGTCGATAATGTTGGAGTAGACCTTATTCAGCTCCCAGCCCTTTTTGTAGCTTCTGGCGCTGACGAGCGAGTCGAACAGATTGGCAATCGCCACGAGCTGGGCGCCGATGTCAATTTCATTGCCCTTTTTGCCCAGATAGCCGGTGCCGTCCCAGTTTTCGTGGTGATCGAGCGAAATGCGCCGGGCTTCGTCCATGACCTCGCCCTTGCCTTCCAGCAGCATTTCCGAACCCGCCACGACGTGGGTCTTCATAATGGCGTATTCTTCATCGCTCAGAGAGGCGTCCTTCATGAGGATTTCGGGGGGGATCATGATTTTGCCGATATCGTGCATGATGGAAGCCGTACTGATAACGTCCACCTCGTGTTCGGTCATGCCCATATGCTTCGCCAGGACGCGGCAGTATTCCGACATACGCTGCACGTGCTGGCTGACCTGACCCGATTTGTTTTCGCTGACCTCCGCGTATTGCAACATGATTTCCTTTTGCAGGTTAAGTTTTTCATCATCCTGCTTTTTCATGATGTCGCCCTGCTCGAAGATGTAGGAGATACAGTAAAACACCACGCCGATGAAGACGTAAATCAGGTTAATATTCCAGCCGACTTTGATATTATAGAAAAGTCCGACGACCCACTGCGCCGTGACCGGCATCACCGAAAGCAGCATGAGCAGGACAGCCACAATGCGCACGATCGAGATGTTACTGCGGGTGAAGGGGGATTTTTTCAGATAGAGCCAGAAGAAAATCAGCGCCGTGAGCGCCGTGACCAGCAGCAGCAGCACCGACGCCACCACCTGATTGATCCGGCTGAGAGAGGTATTGGTCACATTGCCGCTGATAAAATCATGATTTGCCTGCGAAATCATATAGACTGTCGTACCCAGCAGCACCAGCGCCGCAATGGACATGGCTATGCTGATGAGCAGACCGATGCGGTGAATCTGGCGGTTGACGCGTATCGAGCGGTTGGAAAGCTGTTCCTCGGTTTCCTTGGCTTTCTTCCGCGCCTTGCGCGCCGCGTTGGCGTCCTTTTCCGCCTGTTTGGCAGCCATAGCTTTTGCCTTGCTTTCCTCGCGGGCAGCCTTCATGGCCTGCATGGACACTTCTTCTCTGGCGTGATTCTGGGCTTTTTGGGTCTTTTTGTCCTGTATGGATTGCGCTATGGTCTTTTTTTGTGTCTGATTGGAACCAACCATCCGTCTCACCTTTCCTCGTCTTTGCGTTTTAGGAACTATGTCATAGATGCGCCGTCAGCAGGATTATTCCTCTGTCGGCGCGGGAGCAGCGGCTTGTTTCTGGCTCTTGCGCTTGGCGGCGAAATCCGAAACCCGTTTGACAATATTGCTGCCCCACAGTCCCATGAGGAATCCCAGCACCAGCCCCGCCAGCACATCGCTCGGATAATGCACCTGAAGGTACAGCCGTGAAAACGCGATGGTCAGCGCCAGCACAAACGCCAGAAACCCCCACACGGTGTGATCCTTGAACAGCGCCGTGGACGCCGCCGTACTTGACACGGTGTGTCCCGACGGGAACGACCAGTCGGTCGGCGCGGGGATCAGCAGGTTTTCCTTGGCTACCGTGAATTTCGCCATGTCAAAGGGACGGGGTCTGGCAACCACATTTTTGAGGATGCCGTTGCAGAAAATCAGTCCCAGCAGCAGCGCCACCGCCATCGCGGCACCGGTGCGGCGGGTCTTTTTGGGAATGAGAAGAATCAGTGTGAGAATAATCCACACAATTCCCATATCGCCTAATATCGTAATCTTGGGCATGACGGTATCGAGCATATTGCCGACGGTACCGTGGCTCATGGTATCATAGATAGCTTTGAGTATTTTCTGGTCATAGGCGGTAATCTGCAGCAGCAGTTCCCCTAAAAGTTCCATAACGGTATCCATTATATCATCTCTCTGTACAACAAAGTAGGTCAATTGGCAAAGTGGGCAAAAACAATTCACCCGTTATAGCCTTCTCCGTATAATATACCATATTTTCCACAGGATTTCAATCCTTTTTTACCGTCAATTTCAACGATTTTCCTTTCTCTTTTTGGTATCGTCCATTTTTAACGCTTTATTAAAATATTCCGGGCGGAATCGGGTTGCCCTTTGTCAGATATCGTGATATAATAATTCAGAAAAAAGTCAGCCTATCCGGATTCGCCCTTCCCCGTTTGTGAAATTGGCGCGATTCGCTCGGCAGGCTTCCGCCTGCCTTGTGGGGCTTTGCCCCACTCCCCAGCAGGACTCCTGCCCTGCACCCGCGAGGAGGGCTCGCCCCCCTCGACTCCCCCGCTCCGCATTCGCTCCGCTAATTGGCGCTTTTTCACTATTCACTATTCACTATTCATTATTCACTATTCATTATTCACTACAACGCCGCTCCCAGTACCAGCATCTCGCGCAGCCTTCCGTACAGAAACCAGAACTGTCCCAGTGACAGCGGACATTCTCCCCGTCCGATTTCCACCGTGAACGCCGGCGCGTGATAGGTCTCCATAAACCAGTCCTTCAGCCCCGCCGCCGACGCGTTCGCGCTCGGCTCCCCCAGCCGGTACCCCGACGACGACGACAGAATCCGCGCCATCAGATGCGCCCGCGGCGGCGTAAAACTTCGGTAATTCCAATAGATTTCCTCCCCCTGCGCGTGGAATGCCACCACATGACGGAACCGAATCTGTCGGCACAGCGCCACGATTGCCTGTGTCTCCGGCTCACTCTCCGGATACGCTCCTGTCCAGCCACCCGGCTGCGGACCGCAAATGCCGCGCTCCATCGCGGCGGCGCGCATCTCGTCCCACCCCGCGTTGAAATTGCGGTTGATATCCACGCCCCGCGCATTCGCTTTCCACCGACGGCAGAATGCTCTGCTGCGGCACTGCGTGAACAGTTCTTCACTCAGGTAGTCCGACAGACCCGGACTGTCCGCGCCGTTGATGGATATCTCGGTGCCGTCGGGATTCAGACACGGCACGATTACCAGTGACCGAGTGGACAGCAGCCGGTTCATATCCATCTCGCAAAGCCGCCGTCCCGTGCGGCAGGCGTGCAGCACTTCCTCCGCAAAATACAGCATGAGCAGTGTGGTCATCCACTCCCGCCCGTGAACCCCGCCGCAATACAGCACCGGTGTATCCGGCGCGGACAGTCCCGATGAATCACAGCCGTGCAGCCGCAGCGTCCATATGCTGCGCCCCAGCAGGCTTTTCCCCATTTCACTCACTTCCAGCCATGCCGGATAGGTTTCTCCCAGCGTCTGCACCCATTGCCGCACCCGCTGACTGTCCGGCGGCTCAATGCCGACAATCCTTCTTGTGTTCCGCTTTTCTGTCATGCCCTTTAACCCCTTTTCGATGATAAAAATAAAAAATCATTTTGCCTGTATGACTGTATGACAGGCGCATGAATAAATATGAATCAGGAGATGCTGCTTTATGAATTATCTGGAAGAAAAAACCCTCACCGAAACCTATCACTTCAAGGGACGCGTGATCAATCTGCGGGTGGACGAAGCCGAGCTGCCCGACGGTCATGTCGCGATCCGCGAAATTGTGGAGCATCCCGGCGGCGTATGCGTGGCGGCACTGACGGCGGACGGTATGCTGCCCTTTGTGCGGCAGTTCCGCTATCCCTATAAGGAAATTGTCACCGAGCTGCCCGCCGGAAAGCTCGAGCGCGGCGAGGATCCGTTTGACGCGGTGCAGCGGGAACTTTCCGAAGAGGTCGGCGCGAAGGGTACCAATTGGCGCAGTATGGGCAAGCTCTATCCCACGCCCGGCTACTGCGAGGAAATCATTCATCTTTTCGCCTGCGATATTGAGAAGGAAGGAACCAACCACCCCGATGAGGACGAATTTCTGGAGGTGGAATATATCCGTCTGGAGGACGCGGTGCAGATGGTACTCGACGGGAAGCTGCCCGACGCGAAGACCCAGACGCTGGTACTGAAACTGTGGGCGGAAGAGAAATAGTGAATAGTGAATAGTGAAAAAGCGCGAAGCGCCAATTAGCCGCGCAGCGGCGCGGGGTCCAGGGGGTAAGCTCCCTGGCAGGGGTCCGGGGGCAGCGCCACCGGCAGGGAGTGGGACAGCGTCCCACGAGGCAGCACAACGTGCTGCCGAGCGAGACGAGCCAATCTCCACAAACGGGGAAGGGCGAATGCAAACGGGGAACCCCACCCAAGCAAATCAAGCCAAGACCCACAACGGGGAAGGGCGAATGCAAACGGGGAACCCCACCCAAGCAAATCAAGCCAAGACCCACAACGGGGAAGGGCGAATGCAAACAGGGAACCCACCCAAATGCTTTTCGCCTGCGATGTATCATCATCCAACCGCATTCTGCCCTCCCTCCCGGAGGAAACCCATCACACCCACTCATAAAAATTAACGAAATCCTTGCAAATTTCTATTGAAATTTTCCGGACATTGCAGTAATATATATCATTAGAATCCGCGTATCCGCACAAAGCAAACGAAGGAGGAACCTACGGCTTGGGAGACAACCAATATTCTTACAGAGACGCCAACCGCAATCAGGGCTATCTCGGCGGCATACCCCAATCCAGCACGCCGCCGCCGCGACGCTCCCTTAACGCTTCTTCCGGCTCATCTTCACACGGCGCTCCGCCTGTACGCATTCCGTGGCAGCCGTTTCTGGGTGTGGCGTTTGCGGTGGTGGGCATTGTGATTCTGTCTTCCGCGGCGGCAATGCTCCGGAAAGGTCAGCGCCGTCCGACGTATCCGCCCGACAACACGGCGGCTTACGCGGGGGTCACGTCGCCCGGCAGCACGGTGGATGACGATCTGTCGGTCACTCCCGATGAAACCCCGTCGTCCGCTGTACCCGTGAATGTCGAAAAAGCCGATTTCACCGGTACATGGCACAAAACCGACGTTTATGAAAATCAGAAGGCAACTATTACCGTCACAGATCAGAATGATATGTCCTTTCAATTCACTCTCAAGCTCTGGAACGGCAAAAAGACCGCCACGATTTCCGGCGAGGCAAGCTTTACCGATGCCGATGCCGCCGCCTATCTTCAAGGTGCAGGCGTTCTTTATTTTCAGCGCGGCACCCAGTATATGTCGGTTTTCCATTCGGGCAGCAACGCGGATTTCGGCATTGCCGACGGATTCCAGATCGACGGCAAGTTTACCGACGGCACACCGTCCTATTACACCAAACAGGAAACCAAAGGCTACGATTATCAGCTCTATCAGTCCGACAGGATTGTAAAGGCGCTGTCCGCCACGCTTTCCAAGGACGATTACGCACTGTATCAGGAAATGATGAAGGACGGTCTGCAATCCCCCATCGCCTACGAACGCAAGGTGGATAAAAACGGCAACAAGGTCAATGTCGATGCGGAATTGGATTGTGTCAAATACTACGCACATCTCAATTCCATTGGTAAGGACATGATTTTCATCTGTTCCGACAGCGGCAAAATCTATGTGCTGTTTTATGATGTGGAAGAAATGCGCTACTACACAAACGACAAGTCCTATTCCACCAAAATGCCCAAGGCGTTTCAGGCAGTGGCGGACGCCAAACAGATCGAGCCTCTCATGATTTATCGCTAGCGTCTGTGCGCCTTTGCGCGCGTCACAGACCGGGAAAGGATGGAACAAGCGCTTTGAGCACCTTCAGTCTGCTGCTGCTGCTTCTGTTTTTGATTGTCTTCGGCTGGCAGTTTTTCATGTACTGCGTCAATATGGAAATGCCGCGTCTCTCCCGCTTTCTCACCCTGCTGCTGATTCTGATGGCGGTGAGTGAGGTGCTGCTGGCTACCTTTGAGTTGCCCGCCACACTCATTGATCTGGTGATCCTGATCTGCATGGGCAATCAGACCATTGCCCTGTGCTGCTGGGTAGTCATCTTTACGATCATACTCTTTTTTATGGTGGTGTTTCTCCCCAAACTCAAATGGGACAGGATCCTCCGTTTCCATCCGATCAAGTACGCGCTTCTCGGCACGCTCATCATTTCCCTCACCGTCTATACCGAACTTTTCAACGGCTGCTATTCCTTCAAGGACTGGCAGGAATACAGCAGCTTCAAGCAGAGCTTTGCCCAATATGACCGCCATTTCTGGCCCACCAAGTTCATCAAAAAAACACAGGACAACGGTCGCCGGATCCTCACCACCTACTCGGTCTATCCGTGGGATGTGCAGATCGACGACGGACGACAGTTTGCCTATAAGGTCGTCACCTTCTATTCCACTGACGACGATATCTTCTATTACTATCCCTTTACCTATAATCTCTATGCCGGACCGGATTCGCTGCCGGTGGAACATCAGGCTTCCGCCCCTTCCCAGCAAAAGGTCAGCGATTCCGACATCGTATAAAACTACATTATATCAAAATCCATGAAACCGTTTTTGATTAACCAAGGAAAGGATTTTTACCACAATGAACGAAAAGATTACCAAAAACAGCATTTCCGGTCAGACCGAATGGCTGCTGGCATCGCTGGTGGAAGCTTCCCGCAAATCCCACATCAAAGAAATCGCGGGACGGTACGGCGTGAAGGTGTCCGATAAGATGACCAAACAGCAAATGACAGAAGCTATTGTACCGGTTTTGGAGCTTAACGCGGGCATCAGGCTCAAGCAGTATAGCCAGACCGAAATGAAGCTCCTTCTCGACTGCTTCCGCAATGACAATATCGATGAGAACACCGCGCTGCAAATCCTCGATTCGGCGCCGTATGCCGACGGCGTAGTCTTTCTGTCGGTCAAAAAGGACGTGATCTCCGCGATCATTCCCAAGGAACTGGCGGGCAAGGTCATGATGCACTGCGCTTCCCACTGCTTCCTGAGCAACGAGGACAAGCTCACCCGTACCGCCCGCGCCTGCGCCATGATTTACGGCAGATTCACGCCCGCGCTGCTCGCGAAGGTCTTCCATGCCGCCTATGTGGATCAATCCGTCACGCCCGAAGAAGCGGAGGCATTTCTCTCGCAGGCAGACTGTCCGGAATTCTCCTATGAAAACGGCGAGGCGGTTTACCGTCTGGCGCCGCCCGCCCCGCACAGCGAGTGGGCGGACGGTCTGGAAGAGGCGCTTCCCACCCGTCGCGAAATCGAAGCCTATGCCGCCTATGGGTTGGATTCCACCAATTACTATTACCGTCAGGCAGTTCACTTCATTTACAACAACCAGAACGCTTCCTATGAAAACGCCAACATTCTCATGCGGAAAATTGCGGTATGGTGTGTCACCGACGGCGATCTGCAGGACATTTTCGATTTCGTACAGACGTCGGAAATGCCCATCAATGTCAATCAGTTTGAGTTTCTGCTGAATATGCTGGGAGAACTCTCCGATAAGACCCGGAAGCAAAGCCTGAAAGGTCATCGGCATTGCGATGTGGTGGGCGTTCCGCCCATTGTGATGCCTCAATTGGTCATCAAGAGAACCGACGAGTTGTTTGATGGGAATGCGCCGCGTCCGATTCATGTGGGGCAGAAAATCGGGCGGAATGATCCCTGTCCTTGCGGCAGCGGGAAGAAATATAAGAAGTGCTGCGGCAGAACCATGAAATAAGCAAGAAAAAGAAAAAAATAAAAAAGCGCGAAGCGGCTAATTGGCGCTTCGCGCTTTTTATTTTTTCTTTATCTTTCCTTACGCAGCCGCATATACTCAAATATGTACTGCTGCGCCACTCCCGCATATTCACTCCTCCGAAGCGCTTCCATCCCCGCAAACTCTCCCTGCAATCCTCTCCCTACCCACACATCAATCGGAAAACACTCCATCCGTCCCAATCCATACAACAATACGCACTCCGCTACCTTCGGACCTACGCCCTTCCTCTTCAGCAGCTCCCGCCGCGCGTCATTCGTCGATACCCCACAAAGGTCTTCCACCCTGAACCGTCCCGCCACGGTCTCTCTCACCAGCTCCGCCAGATAGCCCGCACGATAACCGCACCCCATTGCCTTCCAATCCTTCTCCGTCAGCCCTGCCATCTCCTCCGGTATGGGAAAACACATGGCGTCCGCTGTCGGTTCAGCCCCTGCCCCTGCGGCATATTCCCACCCCGCCGCAGGCTGTCCGCAAGTCACACACAACCGCCGGATAATGCCGCGGATGCGCGGAATATGGTTGTTCTGCGAAATGAGAAAGGAACACAGCGCTTCCCACGGTTCCTGCGCCAAAATGTGAATACCTCCCGCAAAAGCCGCCGCTTCACGCAGACGCGGCTCGGTCTGTACCACAAGCGCCCGTATGGCGGCATAATCCCGGTCGAGATCCAGATACCGCCGCCAGAGCGCTTCGTCCCCGCTGTCGGCACCGTATATCGTCACTATGTCGCCTTTCTGCGCGATTTCCACATACCGCCCCATCGCCGTACCGCACATACGCCCGTCCCGCTCACTCCATCGGAAACACTGACCGCTGCTCAATGTATCTCTCGCCGAAAAATCTCCGCAGCAAAGCGAAATCGACGGAATGGTTTTTCCGGTCTGCATTATGCAAATCTCTCCTATCAATTGTAATTTATATTGTGAATTACACAAACTGTAATTTTTTATGTGTCAAACTTTCAAAGAAAAACGCCAAAGAGTCATTTTACAAGGAAACTCTTTGGCGTTTGTGGTTTGAGATGGACGGAACCTTCGGAACCTTACTGCCCCGGCTCCGTTGTGGCATGTGTCACAGCGGCATCGACACCCGTATTCTTCTCCGTAGAGGAGGGCTTCACTTTCGACGTCGTAGCCGCTTTAGCAGTAGAACCCGGCGCGGTTGGTTTGCTGAAAGTGATGGCTTCGTCAATGCCAGCCTCATGCTGCGTTGTCGGTTTCGTAGTAGTCGTTGTCTTCTTCGTGGTAGTTGTCGTCGGCTTGGTCGTAGTCGTTGTCGGCTTCGTGGTAGTCGTTGTCGGCTTCGTGGTAGTCGTCGTCGGCTTTGTGGTAGTCGTCGTCGGCTTCGTGGTAGTCGTCGTCGGCTTTGTGGTAGTCGTCGTCGGCTTCGTCGTAGTCGTCGTCGGCTTCGTCGTAGTCGTCGGCTTTGTGGTAGTCGTCGTCGGCTTCAACGTTGTCTTGGCAGTAACCCGCGTGGTAGACTTTGTCGTGGTGGTCACAATCTGCCGACGGGTGGTTTGTGTCGGTTTCTTATGGGTGGTAAAGGGAACCGGCGATTTGGTGGTGGTGGTTGTGGTTGATTTCATGGTGGTCCTGATCGTCGGCGCCAAAGTAGTAGACTGGGTGGTGGATACAGTAGTGGTGGTCGAACTTGGGCGGGTAGTAGTCACTGTCGTTCTCACCGACTGCGTGGTCTGCGGTCTGCGTGCCGCCGTGGTACCGATTGCCGTCTGGCGGGAAGTGGTACGCACAGAGGTTCTGCCCGCTGTCGTCTGTGTCACCGCCCGCGCCCGCGTGGTGGTTTTTTTGCGCATCGTAGCGGTAGTGGTGACGGTGGTCATATAGAAATAGGGATCGTCCTGCCAGCTTTCATCATATACGTCGCCGGTTCCGTCATTGTCTTCCTGACCGATTGGCACGGGAACAGTGGTATTGTTCTGGGATGCTTCATCCTCATCCGCAATCGTGTAGAAGGTGATATCGAAAACATCCGACGTCAGCACATCCTCATCCGTGATAAACTCGCCGGTGAAAGATGTGTCCGCCATATCCGACCCACTGACCTCCTGCACATC
>CAMJHU010000004.1 GCA_946405565.1 uncultured Clostridia bacterium | reverse complement strand
CTTCCCAACAATAAAAATACCTGCGGCGTTTACCGGTTTCACCGGAAGCGCCGCGGGTATTTTTATTGCCGCTGCCGGACAAAGCGTCACAGCAGCGGCAATAAAGGAAAGAAAGAAAGGAATGTTTCTTGTAGTCAGATGTAATAATAGCGGTTATTCGGCATACTCGCCGTTGTAATTGACCAGCACGGCGCTCTCGACGCCTTCCATTGCCGCGAGGTTCTCGACGAAGCGGCTGTCCTTTTCAATGGCGCTGCTCTTCACTTCTACGATGGTTTCAATGCCGCTCTTGCTGGCGGTGCGGTTGCGCACCTTGCCGTTGACCTTGGCAATCGCCTGATCCACCGCGTCGGCGGCGGAAAGGTCATAGCGGACAATCGCGAGATAGAGCTGATCCTTGTCCTTGAGCTTTGCCATGATCAGGCAGAACGCCGAGACAATCACCGCGCAGATCAGCGCGAAGATGTATTGCTTGGCGCCGATGATGATGCCCATCGAAATCGCCCAGAAGAGATACATGAGATCCACCGGATCCTTGACCACCGTGCGGAAACGCACGATGGAAAGCGCGCCCACCATGCCCAGCGACAGCACCGGATTGGCGGTGATGGTGAAGATGATGATGGTGGTCATGAGCGTCATGAGAATCAGCGTCATATTGAAATTGCGGCTGTACGCCACACCGTTATAGGCTTTTTTATAAACGAAATAGATAACCACTCCTATCGCAATCGCAAACAGCAGCGCCATCACATATTCCATCGGCGATACCACGGTAAACTGATTCAAAAACTTATTCTTAAAAACTTCACTGGCAGACATTTTCAGTCCACAACCCTTCCTAAGTAATTGGCTTGCGCCAGACAGCACATGGTGAATTTCGACTGCGCGGACTGCCACAGCCGCAGCGACCGCAGCATTTTCCGCACGATCTCCGGCAGATAGTCGTCATACTTGACCTCCAGAATCATGCGCCCCGGCTCATACGCCGATACGGTGGGAAGATGGGGGTCAAATATGTCGCCGGTTCCCGCCCCCGCGCGCAAGTCCATATCAAAGGTCATGCGCACATTGCCTTCGTCGCAGATAAATACTTCGCGGGTGTAATCCACCACCACCTGCGGACGCAGAATCTTGCAGGCGCAGTCCACATAACCGATGCGCAGCGCTTTTTCCCGTCCTCCGTCGGCGTTGGAGCGGATCATCTCGCCGGCAAAGCCGAAGTCGCCCCGCAGAATGCGGGCGCATTGCTCCTCCGTCACACGCGAAGAGACCTTGGAGATAAACCTGCCGTATTTGTCCTTGATTTCAAACTTGATCACGTCACGGCTCAGATCGTAAATGCGCAGACGGTATTTCCGGCGTCGTTCCCAGCCGTCGCCCTTCTGCTGATAGTTGGAATGCCGGATATCGTCCAGATACAGGCTCCGGATAAAATACTGCCCGTCCCGACCGTGGGGGTCGTGCCGCAGAAAGCTCAGCGCGCGGCTGCGAAGCTCGTAGTAATCGGCATAGGAAATCTGATACTTCAGCTCATGCCGCAGCTGATGATTGTGATATTGCAATTTTTTCACCCGCCTTGTGGTGTGAACGTCACTGGAAACTATTATACCAATCTTTGTCTCAAAAGTCAATATTGATTGTGCAAAATTCATGTATAAAATAAGAAAACGTGGAGTAAAGCGGCTGTTCATTGCAAAAAAACGGCTCTTTGTACAAGGTATATGTACGGCTTTTTTGCAAAAAATAACGGTGCAACTTGCAAAAAATCCCTTGACATCAGCGATTTAAAGTGTTATACTCACCTAGTAACATATGAGCAGGGTGCCGATGGGAACCTGCCCTGCCGTATCTGCCGTACAAATTAATTTTTTTGGAGGTTTGATGACTATGAAATTCAAGAGACTCATGGCAGCAGCGCTTTCCTGCGCGATTGCAGCTACTTCTCTCCTTGCCGTCACCGGCTGTGACAGCAAGAAGGACAAGGACAGCTACACCGTCGGTATCTGCCAGCTCGTGCAGCACCCCGCGCTTGACGCCGCTACCGAAGGCTTCAAGAGAGCCCTCACCGAGAAGCTCGGCGACAAGGTGACGTTTGACGAGCAGAACGCTTCCGGCGATTCCGCCACCTGCACCACCATTGTCAACCAGTTCGTTTCGTCCAATGTGGACCTCATCATGGCAAACGCGACTCCCGCTGTACAGGCGGCTGTGGCAGGCACCGCCACCATTCCGATTCTCGGCACCTCTGTGACCGAATACGGCGTGGCGCTGGGCATCAGTGATTTCAATGGCAAGACCGGCGTGAATGTCTCCGGTACTTCCGACCTCGCTCCGCTGGACAAGCAGGCAGCAATGGTCAAGGATCTCGTTCCCGAAGCGAAGAATGCGGGCATCCTCTATTGCTCCAACGAAGCCAATTCCAAGTATCAGGCGGAAGTCGTGGGCAAGGAGCTCACCAAGCTGGGTCTGAAGGTCACTGAATACACCTTCGCTGATTCCAACGATATCGCGCAGGTCGTCACCAAGGCTTGTGAGGAGATGGACGTTCTCTATATTCCCACCGATAACAAGTGCGCCGACAACGCCGAACTCATCAACAACATCGCGGAGCCTGCGGGCATTCCGATCATCGCCGGTGAAGAGGGCATCTGCAAGGGCTGCGGCATTGCCACTCTCTCGATCAGCTATGACAACATTGGTTATGCCACCGGTCTGATGGCGTATGACATCCTCGTTAACGGCAAGAATCCCGCTGACATGGAGATCCAGTATGACGACGCGCCGGTCTACAAGTACGACGCGGCTCGCTGCGAGAAGCTGAACATCACGGTTCCCGACAACTACGAAGCCATCGCGTAATTTTGTAGAGATACAACAAAACAGTATTAAGACTTTATACGAAATCTGCGGTAAGGTGCATTCTGTGTGCCTTATCGCTGATTTTGGTATTTACCGTTTCATATTTTTTAACGAAAGGAAAGGTTTTACATGCCATTTCTCAACGCGATGCCCGGCGCCATTACACAAGGCATTATCTGGGGTATCATGGCGATCGGTGTCTATCTCACCTTCAAAATCCTCGACGTGGCGGATCTTTCGGTAGACGGTTCCTTTGCCACCGGCGGCGCGGTGCTGGTCGTAATGGTCACGGCGGGGCAAAACCTCTATCTTGCCATGTTCTGTGCATTCCTTGCCGGCTGCGCGGCAGGTCTTGCCACCGGCATACTCCACACCAAGTTCGGTATTCCCGCGATTCTCGCCGGTATCCTCACGCAGCTCAGTCTCTACTCCATCAACCTGCGCATTCAGGGGGATATGGCAAATCTCCCCCTCTCCTATATGAATTTCCATTATCCCATCACCCTGCGCAACATCACGCAATCGCTGATCATCTGCGCGAGCGTGGCGATTTGTCTCATTGTGCTGCTCTACTGGTTCTTCGGTACCGAACTCGGTCATGCCCTGCGCGTTACCGGCAGCAACCATTCGATGGCGCGTGCCAACGGCATCAACACCGATACCAATAAAATCATCGGCATTGTGCTCTCCAACGGCATCGTGGCGCTGTCGGGCGGTATGCTCTCGCAGTACCAGGGCTTCTGCGATGTGAATATGGGACGCGGCGCGATTGTCATCGGTCTGGCGGCGGTCATCATCGGCGACGTGCTGCTGGGCAAGATTTTCCAGAACTTCGCCCTCAAGCTGCTCGCGACCGTTATTGGCGGCATCATCTATTACATCGTCATCACGCTGGTGCTGAACCTCGGCATGAAAGCCAACGATCTCAAGCTCTTCTCCGCGATCGTCGTGGCAATCTTCCTCGCCATTCCCTACTGGCGCGCCCAGCTCAAACAGCGTTTCCACAAGCCCCAGAAAGCCGTATCCGAAGCAAAGGAGGTCGCCGAAAATGCTTGAAGTCAAAGGTCTGTACAAAACCTTCAATCCCGGTTCGGTCAACGAAAAAAAAGCCCTCAACGGCATTGACCTCACCCTCAACGACGGGGATTTCGTCACTGTCATCGGCGGCAACGGCGCGGGAAAATCCACCATGCTCAACATGATTGCGGGCGTCTATCCCGTAGACGCCGGATCCATTACCATCGACGGTATCGACGTGACCAAGCTGCCGGAACACAAGCGTGCCAAGTACCTCGGCCGTGTCTTTCAGGACCCCATGATGGGAACCGCCGCCGATATGTGGCTGGAGGAAAATCTCGCGGTCGCCAACCGCCGCGGCAAGTTCCGCGGCTTCAAATGGGCGATTTCCGCCAAGGAGCGCAAGGAATTCAAGGAATTGCTGAGTGAACTTGACCTCGGACTGGAAAACCGCATGACCACCAAGGTGGGGCTGCTTTCCGGCGGTCAGCGTCAGGCGGTCACGCTGCTCATGGCGGTCATGAACCATCCCAAGCTGCTGCTGCTCGACGAGCATACCGCCGCGCTTGACCCCAAGACCGCCGCCAACGTGCTGGCGCTGTCGGATAAATTCATCGAAGAGGATCATCTCACCGCTCTCATGGTCACGCATAATATGCGCGACGCGATTGCGCACGGCAACCGTCTGATCATGATGAACGAAGGCAGAATTATTCTCGACGTCAAGGGCGAGGAGAAACAGAAGCTCACCGTGGAAGAACTTCTCGGCGAATTTGCCAAACTCAGCGGCTCCGAATTTGCCAACGACCGCGCCCTGCTCGCCAACTGAGCGGTATGAAGTCCTTCCCTGAAAAACCGACCTATATGATCTACTACGGCATTCTTGATGACAAAGCGGTCAGGAATGCCGTTTTGTATGACGTAGCGATTCTCCATCCGTCCTCCGGCAACCTCACGCGCGACGTTGTGGCGCGCATACAGCGAGCCGGCACCAGGGTATTCGGCTATCTATCCGTCGGCGAAGACCTGCGCACGGCAGGTATCAGCGGGCAAGCCATGCGTAACGATTCCCGCTTTACCGGCGACGGCAGCGGTCCGCGGGTTGACCCCCGCGCGGATAAAGCCGCACCCCTTCCCTCCGCCGACAGCCCCGACGGGGCGGGACTTCCCTCTCCCGGCGGCACGGGATTTGCCTCCTACTACCTCGACGACAACGACCGCGACGGACTGCCCGACCGCAATCCCTTCTTCGGCTGCGCCTATACCCGCATCGGCGACCCCGCGTGGTTCGACGTGCTGGACGGCATGACGCTTGACGGGCAGGACGGCGCTGCCGGTATCCGCGAAATCCTTACCCCGGATTACGGACGCGGACTGGACTGCGACGGCATCTTTCTCGATACGCTCGATACCTGCGCCCCCAATGCCTATACCCAAGACGACAATCCTGCCCGCACGCGCTTTGAGTGGACGGCTGCAGGCGCGTCGGCATTTCTGGACCGGCTGCGGCAGCGCTATCCCGGCAAACTCATCTGCCAGAACCGGGGATTGTTCTTTTTTGACCCGCGTCTCCCTCACTACCGCTTCTGTACCCGGCATTATATTGACTTTCTGTTATTTGAAAGCTACCGGCTGGACGCCAGTCCCAAGCAGTTGTACCATGAGGGCTATGCTGCCGACAACCGCTATGCCGTCGCGCCGAAACTGCTGGCGGAGGCAACGCGTCCCGACGGCTTCACGGTGCTGTCGCTGGGATATGCCGAGGGTCCGCCCGCTCTGAAACTCCGGGAAACGCTTGCCGGACAGTCGGAGGAAGGACTTGCGGCATTCTATACCGATATTGCCGAAGCGGAAGCCATGGGCTTTTCCCATTATCTGACCGACAGCGGACTGACGCTGCTCAATGATTTTGTCCTGCGCCATTCCGCCATACCTTTCCCCGCGCCGCCGATATGGAGCAGCGTGTACAACGATTCCCCCACATGGCCGCCCCGTGCGCCTTCTCCACGCGTGGGTATCGGAGAAGCGGTACGCATCGACGGCGACGCAGTCGCCGTGAGATGGGACGTGGCGCTGTCTCCCTGCGGTGTGGTGTATACACTGTATTACAGTGACGCGCCGCCGGACTTTTCGCTCGACCCGGAACTGTCCGCCGCCAAGCGGCTGACGCTGGTTCCGGAACCGGGAGACACATACGGACAGCAGGAAGACGCCTATCCCTATTGCGCCGTGGTCAGGGGATTTTCACGCGGAAAGCGGTATTGGTTCGTGATTCGCGCGAGAACAGCGCGCGGAGAACATTCAGAAGAACACAACACGGTATTCCGCACGGTGGAGATACCGTATCCATCAAAAAATTCACAAAGGAGCTGCAAAACAGTGGAACAGCCAACGATTCTGCGGCAGACCGCAGAGGAAGCCTATGCCAACGAAATACAGGCGCTCATCGCCGCCGAAACCGACCCGGTGCCGACCGGCTGGCAGATGTCGCCGCGCTCGGTGCTGACCTATATCCTCGGCGGCACGAAGGTCAAGGGCGTGGATATCTCGCCCAAATACATCGGCAGCCGCCGCCTCGTGGAAATCGCCATCGCCACACTGGTCACCGACCGCGCCCTGCTGCTCATCGGGGAACCGGGTACCGCCAAATCGTGGCTGAGCGAACATCTCGCCGCCGCGATCAACGGCGATTCCACCAAGACGGTGCAGGGAACCGCGGGCACCACCGAGGAACAGATCCGCTATTCGTGGAATTACGCCATGCTGATTGCCAACGGTCCCAGCGCCGAGGCAATGGTCAAAAGCCCCATCTACCGCGCCATGGAAACCGGTACGCTCGCCCGCGTGGAGGAAATTTCCCGCTGCGCCAGCGAGGTACAGGACGCGCTGATTTCCATTTTGTCCGAGAAGCGTATCAGTGTGCCGGAACTGGGGCTGGAAGTTCCCGCCCGGCGCGGGTTCTCGCTGATTGCCACCGCCAACACCCGCGACAAAGGCGTCAATGAGATGTCGGCGGCATTGAAGCGACGCTTCAACATTGTAGTGCTGCCCACCCCCTCCGATATGGAAACCGAAATCGACATCGTGCGCACCCGCGTGGCGCAGATGTCGTCGGGCATGACGCTTCACGCCGCACTGCCCGATGAAGATACCGTCACCAAAATTGTCACGATTTTCCGGGAACTGCGGTCAGGGGAAACCCTCGACGGCAAGCAGAAAGTAAAAACCACCAGCGGCGTACTTTCCACCGCCGAAGCCATTTCACTGCTCGCCAATTCGATGGCGCTGGCGGGGAGCTTCGGCAGCGGGGAAATTACGGCGGACGACCTCGCGGCGGGCTTGCAGGGCGCGGTGGTCAAGGACGACGACAAGGATAAAATCGCGTGGAAGGAATACCTTGAAAACGTGATGAAAAAACGCGGCAGTCAGTGGCTTCCGCTCTATCGCGCCTGTAAGGAGCTGGAATCCTGATGGACGGGGTGACATTTTTCGGGGTGCGTCATCTGTCGCCTGCCGCCGCGTTTCATCTCCGGCGGGCATTGGACGAATTGCAGCCTTCCGTGATTCTGGTGGAGGGACCGAGCGATCTGAACGACCAGATGCCGTGGCTCTGCGACCCGCGCACGCAGTACCCCGTGGCGATCATGGCATATACCCTCACGCCGCCGGTTCGCTCGATTCTCTATCCCTTTGCGGTTTATTCGCCCGAAATACAGGCGATTCTCTGGGCGCATGAACACGGCGTTCCCTGCCGGTTCATGGACCTGCCGTCCGGCACGTTTCTCGCCTTTAACGAAAAGGAAACGGATGCGCCCGCATCTGACAATGGCAGCCAATCCCATACGACGGAATCGGTCTACCGACAGCTCGAAAAGCTCACCGGCGAGGAACACGACGCCTTCTGGGAACGGCATTTCGAGCAGCCCGACGATTATCAGGCAGCCTGTGCCGCCTTCGGACGGGAACTGCGCCGTTCCACCGTCGATGACGCCCGACGCACGGCGGAAAATGCCCTGCGCGAAGCCTGCATGAAGCGCGTGATACAGGACACGCTCGACAGCGGGATTCCTCCCGGAAAGATTTTCTGTGTCTGCGGCGCGTATCATGTAGAGGGTCTGCGGAACTGTGCGCCCATGACCGACGAGGAACGGGACGCGCTGCCGTCCGCCGAAAGCAGCGCCACGCTGATGCCCTATTCCTACTACCGCCTGACCACCCGCAGCGGCTACGGCGCGGGCAATCAGGCGCCCGCCTATTTCGGACTGCTGTGGGACTGTCTCAACGGCGAAGGGCTGGAAAGCGCCGCCGGACGGTATCTCGTGGAACTGGCGGCAGCCCATCGCAAGGCGGGCAACATCGTTTCCTCAGCGGAGGTCATCGAAGCGCTGCGTCTCGCGGAAGCGCTGGCGGCACTGCGCGGGAGCCGTTTCCCCGTTCTGCGGGATTTACAGGACGGGGCAATTGCCACGATGGGTCACGGACAGTACGGCGAACTGGCGCTGGCGTTTGCCGACGTGAACATCGGCAAGACCATCGGTTTTCTGCCCGAAGGGGTGAGCCGTACCTCGGTGCAGGAAGATTTTTACCGACAGCTCAAAGCCCTCAAACTGGAAAAATACCGCGTCCACGAGATACAGCCATTGGACCTGGATTTGCGCGAAAACCTGCGCGTCAAAAGCAAAGACGCGGCGCTGCTGGATTTGCGGCGTTCGTTTTTCCTCCACCGTCTGCGGGTGCTGGGGATTCATTTCGCGTCGTCCCGCACGAGCCGTCAGGAACGCGCCAATTGGGGCGAATACTGGGATTTGCGCTGGACGCCGGAAATGGAAATCGAAGTGGTGGAAGCCTCGCTTCTGGGCGATACGGTGGAAGGCGCGGCGGATTTTGCTCTGCGCAAAGCGGCGGAACAGGCTGCGTCCATAGACGAGGCGGCGGAAGTCTTTCAGAACGCGTTTCTCTGCGGAATGCCTTCGGCGGCAATGCACGCATTGCACGCTTTACAGAAACTTTCGGTAGACGCGGCGGCACTGACCGCTGTGGCAGCCACGGCGGAAAAGCTCTCGCTGGTCATACGCTACGGCGACCTGCGGCAGTTTGACCCGTCTCCCGTGATACCGCTGCTGGAACAGCTCTTCCTTCGCGCCTGCCTGACGCTGGAGGACAGCTGCCGCTGTGACGCAAAGGCGGCAACCGAAATCACGCGGGCTATGGACCGTCTCAACGCCCTGCCGCTCTATCACGACTGGCTGGACGATACCCGCTGGCTCTCGCTGCTGGAAACCATCTCCGACCGCGACGACCTCAATACCCGGTGTTCCGGCTTTGCCATGGCGGTTCTGCTGGAGCGGGGTACGGCGGACGAGGCATTATTGCAGCGGGAAGTGGCGCGGCGGCTTTCGCCGGGCGTACCCGCGGAGCTTGGTGCGGGATGGTTTGAGGGACTGGCGGCAAAGAACCGCTATGCCTTGATCACGCGGCTGTCTCTCTGGCGGCAGCTCAGCGACTATCTGGACGAGCTGGATGACGACGCTTTCAGGCGGGCGCTGGTCTTTTTGCGCCGCGCCTTTGCGGATTTTTCACCCAATGAAAAAAGCGATATTGCCGAAAATCTGGGGGAAATCTGGGGCGTGAATCCCACGCAAGCCGCCGAGGCGCTGATGAATCAGCCCACCGAGGAAGAACAGGCGGCGCTGGAGGAACTCAGCGATTTTGACTTTGACGATATCTGAAAACAGCGCATAATTAGCCGCGAAGCGGCGGGGATTCCAAAGGGACGAGTCCCTTTGGCGGGTGCAGGGCAGGAGCCCTGCCAGGGAGTGGGACAGCGTCCCACGAGGCAGGCGGAAGCCTGCCGAGCGAATCGCGCCAAGATAAGTAACGGGGCAGGGCGAATACAAACGGGGAACCCCGCCAAAGCAAAACAAGCCAAGATAAGCAACAGGGCAGGGCGAATACCGTACAGCTTTCCCGAAAAAAACATTCACATCGCGCATCATATTATCGTAAAGGAAGGGGCAGTCCCATGACACAGCAAAAACAAATCGCACGCTGGCGGCTGATTCTCGGTTCCGAGAGCGAAAAACGTTTCACCGATATGGGCGGCGAAACGCTGTCACCGGAGGAAATGATGATGGATCAGGCGCTCGCGGCAATCTACGGCGGCGAAGGCGAAAGCATTTCCCGGCGCGGTGCGGGACGGGGAGCGTCGTCTCCGCATATTGCCCGCTGGCTGGGAGATCTGCGCCGTCTCTTCGACAGCGAGACCGTCGCGGTGGTGCAGAACGACGCGATTGAGCGCAAGGGACTGAAACAGCTTTTGCTCGAACCGGAGCTGCTCGACAATCTCGAACCCGACTTGCAGATGGCGTCCACGCTTCTCATGCTCAAAGATCAGATTCCCAAAAAATCCAAGGAAAACGCCCGTCGGTTTATCCGCCGCATTGTAGAAGACATCAACAAAATGCTGGAAAACGATATGCGACGCGCCGTGACCGCCGCGCTCAATAAACGCGCCCATTCCCCTCTGCCCAGTGCGGCAGCCATTGACTTTCCCACCACTATCCGCCGCAACCTGAAACATTACAATCCATCGCTCGGCGCGGTGATTCCTGAACGGGTGTATTTCTTCGACCGCTCCAGCCGGGTGAATCGCTGGCAGGTAATTCTCGATATTGACCAGAGCGGTTCGATGGGGGATTCCATTCTGTATTCCTCGGTGATGGCGTGTATCCTGGCGTCGATGTCGGCAGTGCAGACCCATGTGGTTGCCTTCGACACGCAGATCATGGATCTGACGCCGCTGTGCGCCGACCCGGTGGACCTGCTGTTCGGTTTTCAGATGGGCGGCGGCACGGATATTGCCAAATCGGTCGCCTATTGCGAAGGCTTGGTGGAAGAACCCGGTAAGACGCTGTTTTTCCTGATTTCGGACTTGGAGGAAGGCGGCAACCGCGCGGCGCTGCTGCGGCGTATCGAGGCGCTGCATGATGCGGGTGTGACGGTCATCGTCCTGCTGGCGATTGCAGACGGCGGCAAGGCGTATTATGACGAAACCACTGCCCAGCGGATTGCCAATCTGGGAATACCCTGCTTTGCCTGTCCGCCCGACCGGCTGCCGGAACTGCTGGAACGCGCGCTCAAACGGCAGGATCTGAGCGGGTTTGCCAAAAAGTAACCATTTTTCTATGCAATCGCCCCATAAGGCAGTACGATGTGTTGCCTTATGGGGCGATTGCGTGATGATGAGAAAATGAATATGATATATAAAACGCAATATTTCAGGGAGAAGCAGGAGTATCCGGCGGCAAAGTGGTGATGAAATGGAGCAGGAAGGGAATGCTCACAAGCGACGCGAGAAAGTCCGCGCAGGGCTGCGCCCACATGACGCCGGTGATGCCCAGCAGCCGGGGGAGCAGGAGTATCAGAGGAATAAAACACACGCCGTTTCGCAGACTGGCAAGCACGGTGGCGGCATTGCTTCGCCCGACACTCTGATGCAGCATATTGGTGCTTTGAAAGATCACGCAGAGGTAAGAGGCAAGGCACTGGGCGCGCAGAGCGGGTACGCCGATGGCGATGACGGCGGGGTCATCGCGGAAGGCGGTGATAATGCTGTCGGCAGAGAGCAGTCCGACGGTGGAAAGCACCGCGCAGACGGAGGTGCCGTAGGCGAGGGTGAAGAGATAGGCGCGGCGCACGCGGGAATAGCGTCCCGCGCCGTAATTGAAGCTGCTGACCGGCTGAAGCCCCTGTCCGATACCGATGCCCACCGCGAAAATCAGGAAGCTGGCGCGCCCCACGATGCTCATGGCAGCGACGGCAGGGTCGCCATAGACCGCCGCGGCATTGTTGAGCAGCATGGCGGCAATGCTGTTGAGCCCCTGCCGGAGCAGACTTGGCATTCCGTTGCGGAAAATCCTCAGATAATCGCCGGGCTGTCGGGAGAGATCGCGCAGACGGAAGGTACTTTGGGTCTTGCCTCGCAGAAAGACGCTGAGCAGCAGTCCGGCACTCACTGTCTGAGAGAGTGCGGTTGCCAGTCCCGCGCCCGTGATGCCCAGTTTCAGTCCGAAGATAAAGAGCGGGTCGAGCGCGATATTCAGCACGCCGCCGAAGGTCAGTCCCACCATGGCAAAAGCGGCTTTTCCCTCGTAGCGGAGAATGTTGTTCATGACGCAGCTGGTCACCATCATGGGCGCCGCCAGCAGAATAAATACCGCGTAACGGCTGGCATAGGGGAGAATGGTGGGGGTGCTGCCGAGCAGCACCATCAGCGGACGCAGGAAGAGCAGTCCGATCAGGGAAACACTCACGCCGAGTGCCAGCGCCGTGAAAAAAGCGGTGGAAGCCAGCTTCCGGGCGGCGGGCAAATCTCTCGCGCCGAGTTTCATGCTGATGAGACTGCCGGCGCCGTGTCCCATCATAAAGCCGACCGCCTGTAAAATCGCCATGAGCGCAAAGACAATGCCGACGGCGCCGCTGGCGCTGGTGCCGATGGAACTGACGAAATAGGTGTCGGCGAGATTGTAGATATTGGTCACCAGCATACTGATGACGGTGGGAATCGACATCCGGAACACCAGTTGTTCCACCGGTGTGCCGGTCATCTTCTGATATTGAGCGGCTTGCGAGTCGCGGGATGGAGCCATATCGGAACCTTCCTTCGTGTGATAAAGATGGGGCAAGAAAGCAACGGAAAAAGGAACGCCGCCCAGCACACCGTTCGGTGCGATGAGCGGCGAATGCAGACTCAGGAGAGAGAATCGGACGGCGCCTTCTTTGCCAGTTTCGCCCTGATGCGCCGCGCCAGGCGGTCACAGCGAATGACCGCGCCGTCGGGCAGCGCGCTTGTGATGAGCGACGTGAACGCGTCGGGCAGTCCGGGCGAACCGAATTTCTCGGCAGCTTTGGAAAAACCGTGGCGATAGATATCCGAAAGCAGCATAGCGCGGTGCGGATGCGTGGGAATGGGGGTGACCAGCCGACGGTTGACGGCAGCCCGCTCCAGATCGGATTCTTCCAGCATGAGCTGAGGGGCAATCTGCGCCAGCAGTCCGGCTCCCTTTGGCGTGGAGGTGATGACCAGCGAAACGCCGTTGTCATAGGGAAAATCGGGATGGGCGCGCCGTATGCGCTCAAAACGTCCCAGTGTGATATCTCCCACGCGGGCGGGGACAGCGTAACGGCAGTCGCCGCAGGCGCGCCGACTGATACAGCCCTTGCGGTACATGGCGTAAAGCATGTCCCACGCGGCAGGTACCGAAAGCAGATAGCGGAATTTTCCCCGGCGGAAGATGATGCGCAGACCGGGACTGTGACCGAAAGCAGGTTTGTTTTCAAATCGCAGGCTCCGCACGGAGCCGCCGATTTTTTCCTCCAGCCAGCGGACGTATCGGTGAAAAATACCTTCCGAAGTTACGCCCCCGCACAGCATATCCACCAGAATCAGGCGGGAGACATCGCCGTCTGCTCCCAGAAAGCGCCGCAGACCGTCGCACTGACAGGGCGTGCCGGAAAACAGCACCGTGCGCCCCGCTTCCAGATCGCACCGCACGCGGCGAAATATGCCGGATGTATCACTCTGCACCGGCTTGAGTCCTTGCAGTTTGGCTATATCATCCGGCTGCTCCACGCGGATATGGCGGGGATGGCGGACTTCGTCAAAGGCGCAGCCGTATACGACCCCGCCCCGCGATAGCACCGCACGGGCGAGCAGCGGAAAGATACCGCCCGCGTGGGAATCCCGCAGAAGTGCCTTGTCCAGCGCTTTGGCGGCATAATAGCGCACGTCGGGGGAGAGGGGAGGAGGACTGTCCGAATGATGCAGAGGACAGGCGTCCACACATTTTCCGCAGGAAATGCACTGCTCCGCGTTGACGGAGGGATAGATAAATTTATATTTATCTCTGACAGTAACGACAGCAAGCTGCGGACATGCTTCGATACATGATCCGCAGCCTGTGCATTGCTTATGATTGACAGTCAGCAAAAGGAATCAGCTCCAAAGGGGGTTCAAAAGGGATATAACACGATAACACGATAACACGATAACACGATAACACTCAGAACGAATAGAGAATCATTCCGGCAGCGGCTGCCACAGTGGATTCAACCGCGTCCGCCGCTGCTGCCGCTGCTGCCGCTTCAGTTGCGGTTCCGGCGGTGGATGACGACGCGTCGTCGGCTTTCTTCTGACTGCTGCCGCTGCTGTTATTGCTGCCGGATTTCCCGGCTTCCTTGGCGGCTTTTTCGGCTTCTTTCGCTTCCTTGGCGGCTTTTTCGGCAGCCTCGAGCTGCTGTTCGACGATTTCCACTTCGTTGACCACATATTCCGGACCGTTCTGAAGCTCGATGCGGACAATTTTGCCGTTGCGCTTGCTGAGATAGACGTCGATGTGTTTGCGATGTTCTCCGAGAAGTGACGCGTTGGGGTCCTTGATATCCGTGATGGAGACGGGCAGCTCGATGGAGGGAGCGTCATCCGGCATGATATAGGAGAAGATGACGTAATCCTCATCCACGGTCTTGACGATGGAGCAGCCCTCATCCTCGGTCAGTTCATAGGTTTCGGTGATACCGGCAGGCTGGGCGATGAAGGCGGCATCGGCAGCCGCTTTTTCCTCATCGGTCATATTTTCGGGATCCTGATACTCCGCCAGCCGCTTGTATTCCTTGCCGAAGGCGGTGGCGAGATCGTTGTAGTCCGAACCGAGTGTGACGCCTTTGGGCATGAGAATCTTGACGCTGGGTCCCTGCACGTCGGCGGAGAGACTGAGCGCGAAGCAGTTGACGGGAGGCTGTGCGCGTTTCATGTCGTAATTGTGGACCAGAATGGTCATGGCAAGATTGCCCTTGTGCATGACGATGCCGTCCTGAGTGGTTCCGGGGGGAACACGCTGTGCCGCGCCGCGCACGAAGGACCAGCCGTCGTCCACCAGTGTCTTGACCGGCATGGGGAGGGTATAGAGGTTGTTTTCATACTTAAAGGCGAAGTCACTGAAGGATTTGCCGAGCAGACTGGGATCTTTGAAGATACGCACCACCGATGGACGGGTTTTCAGATCCTTGGTGTAATCGTAATGATCCTCCACCTCGTATTGGTTTTCCATCGTAATGGAAATAGCAGCCTGATCTTCTTTTTCATATTCGCCCAGTTCAAACGCCACGGTGGCGTGATCCGACACCGAATAATAGAGTGTGCGGGTCAGGTCGCTGGATTCGGGGTCATAGTCGTCGATAAAGGCAAGATCGTCGATAGCGGCAATTTCGCCCGTGGCGGACACGATATCCTCCACATAGGAGGGCTTGCCGAAGGTGGTGACAATCGTTTCATACGGCGTGCCAAGCGTGATATCGTCCTCAAAGGAGAAATTGGGCAGGTCATCGCTGCCGATCTCCACTCTCACGCCGGTGACCATGCAGTCCGACACCTTTTTGGGGGCTTTGGAGTCATTGTAGAATTGCAGCGCGACATATTCCGAAGCGCGGTCAGCGTGGACATAGCTGGAATATTCGCCCGGCTGCATGACGGTATCGGGCAGATAAATTTTGTTTTCCGTTTCATCGGCAGTGGCAGCGACCGTGGGTGCGGTCAGATCGCTCGCGGCGTCGTCCCCTTCGGTTTCTTCACTGCCCAGCAGCTTCCAGCCTCTCGAGGAAAGCACGGTATAGTGCATGGGAAGCTGATATTCGGCGTTGCCGAGATTAAAGGAAAAGGTGTAAATGGAAAGCTCGTCCTTCAGGGCGGCATCTTCTTCGGTTTCAAAGAGCTGCTCCGGGAAGATGGTGTCCGGCATATAGCAGGCGGAAAGCCCGCACAGCATAGCGGCAGCCGCGAGGATCGCCGAGACTTTTTTGAACATTTGCAAAAACCCCTCTCTTGATAAAGTGGCGAATCATGTATATTTGATTATAGCATATGTTTTCAGAAATTTCTACATGATTTGAAAATTTTTATCTGTGAATTATGAAAAAAATGCTTCGCAAATTCCTCACAAATTGACGGGCTTTTTTTTAACTTTATTTATGTTAGACCCTGTACAATAGAACACGAAAAGGAGGTAAGCGAGTATGAAAAGCCAGAACATCTTTGAAAGATATGAAATGAAATATATTGTGACAGACGCGCAGCGAGACGCGATTTTAAGAGAAACGGCAGCCCATCTGAAGGGCGATCAATACGGTCAGAGTACGATTTGCAACCTGTATTACGATGTTCCGTCCTACACGCTCATACGGCGGTCGCTGGAAAAGCCCGCTTATAAAGAAAAGCTCCGGGTGAGAAGCTACGGCGTTGCCCGACCCGACAGCAAGGTGTTTGTGGAACTGAAGAAAAAGGCATACGGCATCGTGTACAAACGGCGGGTGAGCCTGCCGGAGCGGGAAGCGATGTTTTATCTGGGCAGTGACGCGATGGGCGGTCTGCCGGGGCAGATCGGACGGGAGATTGATTATTTCCGGGGCTTTTACGAAGGATTGGCGCCGAAAATGTTCATCTCTTATGAACGCGAAGCCTTTTACGATACGGACGACGACAGCTTCCGCGTGACATTTGACCGCCATATTCTCTGGCGCACCGACGATCTCTCGCTCACAAAAGGCGCTTACGGGCGCGAAGTGCTGCCGGCGGGGTACTCGCTGATGGAACTCAAAGCAGGCGCGGCGCTGCCGCTCTGGATGGTGTCGGTACTCAGCCGCCACCGCATCTATCAGACGTCGTTTTCCAAGTACGGCAAAGCCTATCAGGATATGACGGCACTCTCCGGTCAACCGGTGTATTGTTATCATACCCTGCCGCGGAAAGACGTCAGCACAGGACAATATGAAAAGCGGCGCGCACTTGTCAATCACGCCGCCGCTGTGTTATAATATAGGAGGTACTCATCATGTTGGAAAAATTGTTTACCGGAATATTTGAAAGCGGCAGCACCGCTGCCACACAGACCATCAGCCTGACGCCGTTCCTGATCTGTATGGCGTCTTCCCTGCTCATCGGTTCGCTGATGGCGCTGGCGTATAAGCATAAGACCCGCTGTTCGCAGAGCTTTGTCATTACGCTGGCGATTCTGCCGGCAGCCATCGCGATGGTCATCATGCTGGTCAACGGCAATGTCGGGGCGGGCGTGGCAGTGGCAGGCGCCTTCGGACTGGTGCGGTTCCGCTCCGTACCGGGTACCGCCAAGGAGATCGGCGCGATTTTCACGGCAATGGCGGCAGGTCTGGCGTGCGGCATGGGCTATATCGGTTTCGCGGCGCTCTTTGCGGCAATTGTCTGTACCGCGATGCTTGCCATGAACGCGGCGGGCTTCGGTCTGGACCGTCACGGCGAGACACACAAGCGGCTCAATGTCACGATTCCGGAGGATCTGGATTATACCAATCTCTTTGACGATCTCTTTACCCGCTACACCCGGAGCCATCGGCTTGTCACCGTCAAGACCACCAATATGGGCAGTCTCTTCAAGCTGACCTATCACATCGAACTCAATTCCGCCGACGTGGAGAAGCAGCTCATGGATGAAATGCGCTGCCGCAACGGCAATCTCGAAATCAACATCACGGAACAGCAGACCACTGTGAATGAACTTTAATCAGAACAATTTAATCGGAACAAAAGGGGATAATCACTATGAGAATTCACGCGATGAAAAAAATAACGTCTGTCATCATGGCGGCGCTTTTGGTTGCCTCGTTTACCTCGTGCGGCGTCAGCGGCAAGAGCGGAAACGTCTCGGCACCCGTGACGGTGCTGAATACAGCCGATATGTTCAGCAGCAAGGATCAGGAGATCGGCTACGATGAAGCAAGCTGCGTCAAAATCACCCTGAGCGGCAGCAGCGCTCAGGCGGAAGGCGACGGTGTCACCGTTTCGGGCAGCACTGTCACCGTCACGAAGGAGGGAACCTATCTTCTCTCCGGCACGCTGGAGCACGGCGCGGTCATCGTGGACGCGGATCAAAACGCCAAAATTCGTCTGATCTTCAACGGCGTGAAGATCAACTGCGATACCAGCGCGGCACTCTATGTCAGGCAAGCCGACAAGGTGTTTGTGACCCTCGCGCCAGGCTCGGAGAATACCCTTTCCAACAGCGCCGCGTTTGCGGCGATTGACGATAACGATATCGACGCGGTGGTATTTTCCAAGGATGACCTCACCTTCAACGGCAACGGCACCCTGACGGTGAATGCCGTCTACGGTCACGGCATCACCTCCAAGGACGATCTGGTCTTCTCCGGCGGAACCTATCGCGTCACCGCCGAGAAGAAGGGCATCGACGCCAACGACAGCATCCGCATTGCCGACGGGAATTTCACCGTCACCAGCGGTACCGACGCGCTGCATGTGGAAAATACCGAGGATACCTCCAAAGGCTATCTCTATATCTCTGACGGCAGCTTTACCCTTACGGCAGGCACCGACGGCATGGACGCCTCCGGCGCGATTCAGATTGACGGCGGCAGCTTTACGATTACCACCGGCGGCAGTCAGAACGCCAGCACAAAGCAGGACGGTTCCCGCAACGGCGATTGGGGTAACTGGGGCGGCGGTCAGATGCCCGGCGGCGACATGGGAGGCGGTTTCGGTCAGCCGGGCGGCAATATGGACGGCGGCAGAAGGCTCTCTGCCGATACCGATACGGCTGCTTCCGTGGTGACACTCTCATCGACGGCTGATCTCCCGGCGCTCCCCGCTCCGGGCAGCGATGATTCGTCCCGTGCGCGAAGCAATACCGCCACCGCGACGGCTTCATCTTCCTCCGATTCCGATTCCGCCAAGGGCGTCAAGTCGGACAATTCCGTGGCGATCAACGGCGGCAGCTTCACGATTGATTCCTCCGACGACGCGATTCACTCCAACAACGCGCTGTCCGTGACGAACGGCACCCTGCAGATTTCCTCCGGCGACGACGGTATGCACGCCGACGCGGCGCTGTCCGTCAGCGGCGGCACCATCGACATCACCAAGAGCTACGAGGGTATCGAAGGACAGACCATCACGATCAGCGGCGGCGCCATCCATGTGACGGCTTCCGATGACGGTCTGAACGCGGCAGGCGGCAATGACGGCAGCAGCATGAACGGTCGCATGGGACAGAATCAGTTCGCCGCGCAGGACGGTGTGGAAATCATCATTTCGGGCGGCAGTCTGTATGTCAGCGCCTCCGGCGACGGCATCGACTCCAATGGCAATATTACCATATCGGGCGGGGAAACCTATGTGTCCGGCTCCACCAACAACGGCAACGGGGCGTTTGATTACAACGGCAGCGCCACCATTACGGGCGGCACGCTGATTGCCGCGAGCATGAGCGGCATGGCGCAGAATTTCGGCAGCGCCTCCACGCAGGGCGCTATGCTGGTGACGGTATCCCAGCAGCAGGGCGGCAGCGCCGTCACGCTCAAAAACAGCAGCGGCAAAACCCTGGCGACCTTTACACCCGACAAGGCATATGACAGCGTGCTGGTGAGTACGCCTGACGTTAAACAAGGCAGCAGCTATACCCTTGTCACCGGCTCCGCCGAAACCACGGTCAGCATGGATTCGCTGATTACCGGCGGCGGCAGCGGTATGGGCGGCATGGGCGGACAGATGCCCGGCAACGGCGGCATGAACGGCGGCGCCAATCGCGGCAATCGCGGCGGTCGCAGATAAATCTGACTATCCCAACCTCCTTTCATAAAAGTTTCCCTTAAAAAAGGAACACGGTACAAAATCATCCTCTGTGATGATTGTACCGTGTTCCTTTTTTCGGGGGAAAAACCCGTTTTTGAGAGATGCTCGTTTGTATTCGCCCTTCCCCGTTGTAGAGATTGGCTCGTCTCGCCCGGCAGCACGGTGTGCTGCCTCGTGGGACGCTGTCCCACTCCTTGGCAGGGCTCCTGCCCTGCACCCGCCAAAGGGACTCGTCCCTTTGGAATCCCCG
>CAMJHU010000003.1 GCA_946405565.1 uncultured Clostridia bacterium | reverse complement strand
CGAGTATTAATGTGAACAGTCAGAATCCTAGCTATGCCAGTAAAGACGGGGTTTTGTATAACAAAGATATGTCCGTACTAATACAATATCCGTGCGGAAAAACCGGAGCATTTACCATACCCAATTCCGTCACGGAGATTGATTGGGATGCTTTTTCCGGCTGCACGGGATTGACGAGCGTTACCATCCCAAATTCCGTCACGGAGATTGGTGATTGGTCTTTTTCCGACTGTACGGGATTGACGAGTATTAATGTGAACAGTCAGAATCCTAGCTATGCCAGTAAAGACGGGGTTTTATATAACAAAGATATGTCCGTACTAATACAATATCCGTACGGAAAAACCGGAGCATTTACCATACCCAATTCTGTCACGGAGATTAGCGATTATGCTTTTTCCGACTGTACGGGATTGACGAGTATTAATGTGAACAGTCAAAATCAAAACTATGCCAGCAAAGACGGTGTTTTGTATAACAAGGATATGTCTGTACTAATACAATATCCGTGCAGAAAAACCGGAGCATTTACCATACCCAATTCTGTCACGGAGATTGGGTATTGGGCTTTTAAAGACTGCACGGGATTAACGAGCGTGACAATACCCAATTCCGTCAAGGAGATTGGCTGGGGTATTTTTTACGGTTGCACTGGATTGACAAATGTGACAATACCAAATTCTGTCAGGAAGATTGGTGAAAATGCGTTTTCCGGCTGTGCAGGTCTGACAAGTGTCATTATACCGGGTTCTATCGATGAATTTGAATTTTATGAAGAGACAGATGGTTGCTTTACAGACTGCCGCAATCTTAAAGACATCTATTATGGAGATACGAAACAGCATTGGGATTATTTGACTTGTTATGTTGATCTTGGTATCGACGGAAACGTAAAAATCCATTATAACTATGTGCCGGGTTCTCTTTCCATCACCACCCAGCCGTCCAACGTCACCGCAAAACTGAACGACAGCGTGACATTCACTGTCAAGGCGACCGGCAACGGTCTGTCCTACCAGTGGCAGCTTTCCGACGATCAGGGCAAGACGTGGCGCAACAGTTCCACCAAGACCGCGACCTATTCCACCACCCTCAGCGAGAAAAATAACGGCAGATATGTCCGGTGCGTCGTCACCGATCAGAACGGCGCGAGTGTCACATCCGAAGCGGCTTCCATGAAGATGATCACCGCGCTTGCGATTACCGGACAGCCCTCCCCCGTCACGGCGAAATCCGGCGACCTCGTGACCTTTAAGGTGACAGCCACCGGCGACGGTCTGACCTATCAGTGGCAGCTCTCGGACGATCAGGGCAAGACGTGGCGCAACAGCAAGGCGACCACCGCCAGCTATTCCACCACCCTCACTTCCAACAACAGCGGGCGGTATCTCCGCTGCATTGTCTCCGACCAGTACGGCAACAGCAAAAAGTCCAACGCAACCTATATGAAAATTACGTCGCTGAAAATCACCGGACAGCCTTCGCCTGTCACGGCAAAATCCGGCGATCTGGTGACGTTCAACGTAGCGGCGTCGGGTCCCGGCATCACCTACCAATGGCAGCTTTCCGACGATCAGGGCAAGACGTGGCGCAACAGCAAAGCCACCACTGCCAGCTATTCCACCACCCTCAGCACCACCAACAACGGACGGTATCTGCGCTGTGTCGTGACCGACAAGTACGGCAACTCCGTCAAATCGGACGCCGCCTACATGAAAATTACCTCGCTTGCCATCACCGGTCAGCCGTCCAACGCGACCGGCAAAAAAGGCGACACCGTCAAATTCACCGTGACCGCCAAGGGTTCCGGCATCACCTATCAGTGGCAGCTTTCCGACGATCAGGGCAAGACGTGGCGCAACAGTTCCAATAAGACCGCCGAATATTCGACGACCCTCAGCAGCACCAACAACGGCAGATACGTCCGCTGTGTGGTCACCGACAAGTACGGCAATTCCGTCAAATCCAACGCGGTCAGCATGAAGATCAAGTAGTTTTTCCGTTCCGGTTTGCATACCGCCAATCGTTAATACCCCCCTCCCCCGCAGCCATTCTGACAGGACGGCTGCGGGGGGGGCTTTTTATTCGGGCGTAAAATTTCCGTTTGGCATTGCAATTCGGAGAAAACAATGATATAATAATCTTGCATAAAATTTCAGCGGATTCTTAAATAAAATTGGTGATGTTATGAGGAAGCAGCCGGACATCCGATGATATCCCGATTCCCGGCTGTCGCCGCTGACACACTGACAAGGAGGTTACCCGTTTATCATGACTGACCGATCCAAAGAAATCTTCGGCAACCCCATCCCCAAAAAGGCGCAGAAAAAAGCCGCCCAGTCCAAAAAGAAATTCGCCAAAAAGTTCGGAGACGACAGCGACGCGGATTACAGCGTCAAGATTGTGAAAAACGCCTGTCTCTTTGACCCGCTCGGCGTGCTGGATATCCGCGTCGATGAAGGCACGGGGGATATCCCCTTCGACACCGAAAAGGGCGTCATCGTGGGCAATATCCGCATGTGCTTCGGTCACTACCGCATCTCGATGGCAATGGCGTCCGCCGCCCACGCGCTCGGCTACACCCCCTACTGGATGGATTTGAATTCCTATCCCAACACCACCTGCACCAAGGTCATCAGCGCGCAGAACGACCTCTATTCGATGGGCTCCCGTCTCTCCCAGAAGAGCAAGCTCTTCAACAAGAAGTACTGGGAACCGCTCAATTACGAGGGCTTCCGTCAGCTCACCTACAACGCCGGTGACCAGAAGAACGCCGAACTGATGGCACCTGTATTTAAAAATATCCCCAAGGAAATCCCGGTCATCGGCACCCACGTCTGGCCCGCACAGGCGGCGCTTCACGCGGGTATGCTTCACGTGGTCAACGCGATTCCCGACAACTGGCCCATGGCGCTCCACTTCGCGGAAGGCAGCGTTCACACCATCCAGACCCGGCAGTCCTATATGGGCTACCGCATTCTCAACGGTATGCAGGGCAGCAATGTGTTAAACCCCATGCCCGCGGACAGTCTGGTGTACACAGGACATTACATTGACCACGAATTTGTCGCCAACCTCGACGCGGACTGCGACGCGCGAACGGCTCGCAAGGCAGCCGGCAAGCCCATGCGCTTCCTGCTCACCATCGGCGGCGCGGGCGCGCAGCGGGAACTTTTCCAGGCGATTATCAAGCATCTCCTGCCCGCGATTGCGTCGGGCAAGGCGGCGCTGTATGTCAACGTCGGCGATTACAAAAAGGTCTGGGAAGAGCTTTGCAGGAAAATCAAGGGCTTGAAAGAGGTCAGCACCGAACACTTCAACGACTGGTCGGACACCAATGCCTTCGCGCAGTCCGCGATGGACGGCGCCCTGACGGAGAAGGACATCCGGCAGCATTACGAAGGACTGTCCGAACGAGACAAGGGGAAGGACTGGAAGCCCTTCAACAGCATGCTCCGGCTTCTCAGACAATTTAACGGGCTGCGGATCTATCAACTCTGAGAGGGGATGACGGTATGTCAAAACTGGAATGCCGCACGCTGACCCACGACAGTCCGCAGGGCAAGCAGAAGGTGTATCTCTGTTTTCATCCGGACGATTTCGGGACGTACCTCGACGCCGTCTGCGACGATCTGTTCAGGGCGTTCCCCGGCTGCGCGATCTATTATGACAGCGACACCGAGGGCGCGTATGAGCGGGACGACCTGCTGCTGCAGCTCTCCTGCATGCAGCTCTTTGTTGTCGTTGTGACCCGCAGGACGCTGGAAGAACCGTCGCGGGTCATGGCACTGGATATTCCCTTCGCGCTGGGTCGGGCATCCTTTGCGCTGTCGCCGGAGGCGGACGCGCCCCGCAGAACCTGTCACATTCCGGTGCTGCCCATCACCTTTGAAAGCGACCTCTACCGGCTTTTCAACGAGCAGGAGATTTTTAAAGGGATGCAGTATCTCAAGCGCTACGAAACAGACGACACGGAACTCGGCTTTGAGGAAAAGCTCCGGCGCTACCTCGAAGCGGTTCTGGTCAGCGACGAGGAGAAAAAGCGCATTCAGCGGGAATTTATCGCCCGTATCTTTTTAAGCTACCGCAAAGCCGACAGAGCGCTTGCCCAGAAGCTCATGGAGCAGATTCACGGGGTGGATTTCTGCCGGGACGTCGCCATCTGGTATGACGAATACCTGATTCCGGGCGAAAGCTGGAAACAGAGCGTGATGGATGAACTCAGCGGCAGCGACCTCTTTCTTCTCAACGTGACCAACACGCTTCTGGCCAAGGGCAACTTCGTTTTTAAAGAAGAATACCCCGCCGCAAAGCGATCCGGACGCCCCATTCTCCCCGCCGAAACGGAACAGACCGACCGGGAACTTCTCGAAGAGATGTATGAGGGGACAAAGGAAACCACCGTGTCCGCCGAGGACAGGGAATCGCTGGAACGCGGTCTGAAAGACAAGCTCGTCGGGGAAGCGGGCAAAAACGAACTTCTCCGTGAAAACAACGACCCCGCGCACATCTACTATATCGGACTTGCCTACAAAAACAACGTGGAGGTGGAGCCGAACGCGCAGCGCGCCGTCGATCTGATGGAACGTGCGGGTCAGGGCGGGTACCGCGACGCGTTCTATACGCTGGGGCAGATGTACGAAAAAGGCGACGGTGTGGCGCGCGACGACGAAAAAGCCATCGCGTATTACCGCGACTTCATCGAACGGCAGAAGCCGGATTTCGGCACTTCCAAGGACGGCGACTATCGGCTGCTGCTCGCCTATGACGCCATCGGGATGATTTACATCAGGCGCTCGGAGCTGGGCCGCGCTTTCACTCTGTATGAGGAACTCACCTCCCTGCTTGACGGAATGACCTCCTGCTACGGTTCTTTTCAGACTATCAATCTCCCCGCAGGCTACGAACGCCTCGGCGCGATCAAAAAGCAGATGGGGGATTTTCCGGCGGCGCAGGCGTATTATGAAAAAGCCATGTACGAGCGCCGTCATCCCCGCACTGTCAGGAATATCGCCACCGACGAGGACAGACAGACGGAGACGGTGCCGCCTTCGCGGTATAACGAGGAACACATGAAATTCGGCACGGCGGTCAATCTCTACAGTCAGGGGGAAATCGCCGAACGGAACCGGGATCTTGACGGCGCAAAGGAAAAATACACCCGCGCAAGGGAAATCTTCCGCGAGCTGTCGGAAACCGTGAACGACCCCGACGTGCAGATCAACCTCGCGAAATCCACCATGAAGCTGGGCACGGTTGCAGACACGGAAGGAAAGCAGGAAGAAGCCCTGCGCTGCTTCCTCGCCGCCCGTGAGACAGCCAGGGACGCCGCGAAAAACAAATTAAGCTTTGCGGCGCAGGAGGTTCTGATTCTTTCGCTTATCAGTCTTGGCACGGGTTACAGAAACCGGGGCGAGCTGTCCCGCGCGAGGCAATGTCTGGAAGAAGCGCTGGAAACGGCAGAGCAAGCCGCCAAAACAGCCGGCGGCAGCCGGACGGACGACCTTTTGTCGGTGATCTATGAGAAACGCGGCATCCTCGCCGAAATGACGCAGGACTGGGAAGAGGCAAAAGAATCCTTCGCGAAATTTCTCGCGCTGTCCCGGCAAGCCGCGAAAGGCAAAGAGGAAGAACCGGAGCTTCAGCGCAATCTGTCGATTGCCTGCGAAAAAATGGGACATGTCTGCCGCAAACTGGGGGATACGGCCTCCGCTCTGCAATACTTGCGCGAAGATGAGCAAATCTGCGAGAAGCTCGCCCAAAACGCGGATGATATACAGGCGCAGCGCGACCTGTCGGTCTGTTACGACGCCATCGCCGGACTCTGCGAAGAAACCGGCGCCTATGAAGAAGCGCTGAAATACCACGTCAGAGGGCTGGCGCTTGCCCGCGCGCTCGCGGAACGCCATGAAGGCATCTCCGAAGCGGACGACCTCGCGACTTCCTATTACCGCATCGGATTGCTTTGCGAGGATGTGTCGCGGGCATGTCTGCAATGTGCCGTGAAAAACTGGCGGATGCTCTATGCAAAGACCATGAACCCCGCCTTCGGGGAAAAAGTTGATCTGGCGCTGTCGCAGCTCAGAGAGCCGGACCGTTCCTGCCCGATTCCCAAAGGATTTACCGGCGGCATGGATGAACTCATCGACAGATACGCGTCCGACCTCACAGCGGAGGGACAATTTGCGTATATGCCGCCGGAGGGGACTTCGCATTCGGGACAATGGATCTGGCGGCTCCTGCTGGCAGCGATTGTAATCGGGGTCACTCTGCAGCTGACCGGCGCGGTTGACATCGCAGGCTGGCTGCGGGGACTATTTTGATAAAACCACACAGGAGGATAAAACCTATGGATGACAAAAAAGCCATGAGAACCTTAACGCTGGGGCTGGTGGAAGTCCCTCTCGCCGTGCTCATTCTGATGGCGCTTTCGGTGTTCTCACTCAGGAGCACCTTTCAATCCGTCGTCAAAAGCAACACCACGGTCGCAGCGACGGTAGACAGCGCCATCAAGAGCGGGTTCCAGTACCCCGGCACGGATACCCTGACGGTCGATTACACGGTGGACGGAAAGGAATACACCACTTTCGTTCTGACAAAATCCGGCACGCTCCAAGAGGGCGACACGCTGACGCTCCTTTACGACGCGAAAAAACCGGCGGAGGCATCCACCCAGGAGCATTACGATGCCGTCATGAAAACCTATAAGGTGTATCTGGTTATTCTGGCCGTTATCGCCGGTCTGTGCCTGATCGGGTGGTTTGTTCTGGTGCCGCTGCCTGAAATGATGGAAAGAAGAAACCGCAAGCAGTACGGCACCTACACCGTTTCCAAAACAAACAAGGAAGTCATGACCCCCTACGGCACCATCAGGCGCAATCCGAATCACCGGAAATAACAGGTTGTGCCCGTTTGGTATGCCCCAAAAGGCATACGACAAACCCACTAATAAAAAAAAATCACGACTTGCAAACAGATCATATAATATTAAATAAACGAACTGTTAAGATTGAAATTATCTCAACAGTTCGTTTATTTTTTAGCCGATATTTCACAATCGGGGTTACGAATGCAGGGGGTTCCTCTTCGGTATTCGCCCTACCCCGCTGGTTGTCTTGGCGCGATTCGCTCGGCACCTTCCATTTGCGGTCGCGGGCGATACGGTCGCGGCGGATGTAATTGGTGTCGCCGCTCAGCCTGTAATAATAATCGGTGGCTTCCTGCGGAGAATGGGCGTATTTCGCCCGGAATGCCGCGATAACCTGCGACGGTCTTGGCGTGAGGCAGTTCATGAGTTTTGCGTCGAAGATGTCGCGGTTTTCGCCGCTGTCGGGAATAATCCCCCGTTCCACGGCACTGTCGGTCAGTTCCCTCAGCAGTTCCGCGAGCGGAACGCCCGGACGGGGCGGCGTTTCTTCATAGCCGTCCTCCCGCAGCAGATCGAGCAGCAGATTCCGCGTGTAAATGCGCTCGGATGTGTCGGTCAGACCGGCGTCGATGCCGTATTGCACCAGATCGGTGATGGCTTGGCAGATCATGGAATCAATCCCTCCTTTTATTATAAACGAACATACCACGGAATGCAATACCTTTCCCGGCGTCTGCTTATCATCAAAACAAATCTTCTTTTGGATTGTGGAATATGATTGACAAACCGCACAACGAAAGGTATAATAAGAAAGACAAACGCGATGTGGATTCTCACAATGAAACCGCATTGTCAGACTTTTGATTCCATCCAAGAAAGGGCAGTCGTTTATGAAATTCAACGGTCTATCTTCGCAGGAAGTCGAAAAAAGCCGCCGGGAACACGGCTCCAATCAGCTCACCCAGATTCCCCCCGATCCGCTCTGGAAAAAGATTCTCGAAGGGTTCAAGGATCCCATGATCCTCATTCTCATGGTCGCGCTGGTGGTGCAGGTGGTTCTGTATTTCCTCGGCGAGGCGGAATGGTTTGAGCCGGTCGGCATTCTCGTGGCGATTCTCATTGCCAACGGCGTCTCGTCCTTCAGCGAAAACGCGCAGGAAGGCAAGGCGTCCGCGCTCAAAGCCGAAGAAGAAGCCAAGGAAACGGCAAAAGTGATCCGCGATGGCAAGCTCGAAGAAATCCATGTGAGCGAAGTCGTGGTGGGTGACGTGGTCTATCTCCAGGCGGGCGACAAGATTCCCGCCGACGGCGAAATTCTTGACGGCGAACTCAAGGTGGATCAGGCGGCACTCAACGGTGAAACCGAGGAGGCGGACAAGATTCCTCCGAACGGCGCGTCCTATCAGATCGACGACCTGCTCAACAAGCATTACGCCTATCGCGGCACGGTGGTTTGCGGCGGCGAGGGGTATATGACCGTCAAAGTCGTGGGCGACGCGACGCTCTTCGGCAAGCTCGCGCTGGAAGTGCAGGAGGATACCCGCGCCACGCCCCTTCAGGTCAAGCTCGCCAAGCTCGCCAAGCAGATTTCGGTCTTTGGCTATGTCGGCGCGATTGCCATTGTCGCGGGCATCATGGCGAAGACCCTGCTGACCGGCAGCATTCCTTCCACCACGCTGGAATGGGTGCGGCTGGTACTCGACGCGGTGACGGTGGCTGTCACCATTATCGTCTGCGCGGTACCGGAAGGTCTGCCCATGCTGACATCCATCCTGCTCTCCTTCCAGAGCCTGCGCATGGCAAAGGACAACGTTCTTGTGCGCAAGATCAACGGTCTCGAAACCGCCGGCAGTCTGAGCCTGCTGTTCAGCGATAAGACCGGCACCATCACCGAGGGTCGTCTCTCCGTGGTGGAAATGGCACTGGGCAGCGCGAAGGTCTTCTCCGCGCTGCGCGATATGCCTGCGTCACTTGCTGACGATGTGACCGTCGGCATCGGCGTGAACAACGGCGCTTCCGCGAGCGACGGCGCGGTGATCGGCGGCAACAGCACCGACCGCGCGCTCATGTCCTTTGTGATCGCCTCCGACGCGGTTCCCGCTGTGGAAAAGGCGAAGGAGGACGTGAAGGTCTTCAATTCCTTCAATTCCACCAAGAAGAGTTCCAGTGTGGTCATGGAGCGCGACGGCGTGACCGTGACCTATGCCAAGGGTGCGCCCGAAAAGATTCTCGAAAAATGCACCCATTATCTCGACGAGAACGGTGATGTCGTTCCGCTGACCGACAAGAGCATCGTCACCGGCTACATCGACGCGCAAGCCGCCCGTTCCATGCGTCTGCTGGGCGTTGCCAAAGGCGACGGCGACAACGATGAGCATGACCTCACGCTGGTGTGCGTGCTGTGCATCCGCGACAACGTCCGCAAGGAAGCCGTGGACGCGATTCATGAAGTGCAAAACGCGGGCATTCAGGTGGTCATGGTGACCGGCGACCGCAAGGAAACCGCCGCCGCTATTGCCAAGGAAGCAGGCTTGCTGCAAAGCGACGACGACGTGGCGATTACCTCGGCGGAGCTTGCCGCGATGTCGGATGAAAAAGTCAAGGAAATCCTGCCCCGTCTGCGGGTCGTGGCACGCGCCCTGCCGACCGACAAAAGTCGCCTCGTGCGTCTGGCACAGGATCTTGATCTGGTCGTGGGCATGACCGGCGACGGCGTGAACGATTCGCCCGCCCTCAAGAAAGCCGACGTGGGCTTTGCGATGGGCAGCGGCACCGAAGTCGCCAAAGAAGCCGGCGATATCACGATTCTCGACGACAATTTCTCCTCCATCGAAAAGGCTATTCTCTACGGGCGCACGATGTTCAAGAGCATCCGGAAGTTCCTGATCTTCCAGCTCACGGTCAATGTGGCAGCCGTGCTGACCTGCTTCATCGGACCGCTGCTCGGCGAAAACGTCGTGATGACAGTCGTGCAGCTCCTGCTCATCAACCTCGCGATGGATACCCTCGCCGCCATTGCCTTCGGCAGTGAACCGGCGCTGCGCGAATACATGAAGGAAAAGCCCATTCCGCGCACGGCAGGCATCGTCAGCGGCGGTATGCTGGCGCAGATTCTCATCAGTGCGTTCTATATCACCTTCATCTGCCTGTCCATTCTCTTCCTGCCGCCGGTGAGGAATCTCTTCGGCGACGTGGACACCACTTACCTCAAATCCGCCCTGTTTGCCACCTTCATGATGGCGATTACCCTCAACGGCTTCAATGCCCGCACGGAGCATATCAATCCCTTTGAGCATCTGGGCAGAAATATCAACTTCCTGCTGGTCATAGGCGCGATTTTTGCCATGCAGTTTGTCTTTGTCACCTTCGGCGGACAGGTGCTGAGCGTGGAAAGCCTCACTCCGCAGTCGTGGGGTATCTGCTTCCTGCTGGCGTTCCTCGTGATTCCGCTGGATATGATCCGCAAGATTCTCATGAAAATTTTTGGGAGAAAATAACCATACTATATACGGATAGAACCAATCGCACTTTTTATGCCAAGGAGGAATTTGCATGAGTGTCAATCTGACAAAGGGACAGCGCGTCAACCTGTCCAAGGACAATGCGAAACTTCGCCGGGTCATGGTCGGTCTGGGCTGGGACGAGGCAGAGGAACATCAGGCAAAAGGCGGACTGTTCGCCGGACGCAGTCAGAAACAGGACATCGACTGCGACGCGATGGCGTTTCTGCTCGACGGTAACGGCAGGATTGCCGAACGCGCCGACGTGGTGTTCTTCAACAACCTCAACCACATCAGCGGGTGCGTCGTGCATATGGGAGACAACCTGACCGGCGCCGGTGAGGGCGACGACGAACAGATCTGCATCGATCTCGAACGCCTGCCTGCCCGGTATGAACGCGTCGTGATTCTGGTGAGCATCTATAAAGCCGCCGAACGCGGACAGCATTTCGGCATGATCCGCAACGCCTTCATCCGTCTGGTGGACGCGGATACCAATAAGGAGCTTTGTATCTACAATCTCTCGGAGCATTACGACGGCATGACTGCCATGGTCTTCGGCGAGGTCTACCGCCGCAACGGGGAATGGAAATTCAACGCCATCGGGCAGCCCTTGCAGATTTCGTCGGTCGCACGGCTGGCGGAGCAGTACGGTCTGCCGCGTTCGGTGTGGAGTTAAAAACGCGCCCAATTAGCCGCGCAGCGGCGCGGGGTTCAGGGGGTAAGCTCCCTGGCAGGGGTCCGGGGGCGGCGCCACCGGCAGGGAGTAAGCTGTCGCTGGCGACAGCTAAGACAGCGTCCCACAAGGCAGCACAACGTGCTGCCGAGCGAATCGCGCCCGGATAACCAACGGGGTAGGGCGAATTCAAAAAAGGAAACCCTTACCGCCTTTTAACCGGGTACCCGGTCAACCGACCTCGGCGCGGGGGCGCGGCTGAATAGAGTCTGGCGTCGTTTCACGTTCCTGAACGCCTCTCAACCGTCAATTGCCTGACACGCGTCCGGGCTTTTGTCCCGATTCTCGCGTCGGGGAGCTGATTACGGCAAAGCCGCCCGCGTACGGCACGCGATGGGATTTGTCACGAAACATCCCGCTGCATTGCGTGATGCGCGTGCTTCGCCGCGCGGATAGGGCTTTTGAAAGCTTTTTTATCCATTTATCAATTTATCCATCAAAAGGAGAGAATCATTATGGCAGTCAATCTGACAAAAGGACAGCGCGCGAGTATCGACGAATCGGTCAAAATGGCGCTCATCGGTCTGGGATGGGACCCCAACCGCTACGCCGGCGGTCATGACTTTGACCTCGACGCCTCCGCCTTCGTCCTCGACAAGACCGGCAAGGTGCGCAGCGACAGCGATTTCATCTTTTACCACAATCCTGACTGGAACAACCACACCATCTGGTCCACCGGCGACGATCAGTCCGGCGGCAGCAGCGACGAGGGCGATGACGAGCAGATTTTTATCGACTTCGCCAAGATTCCCGACTGGGTCGAGAAAATCGCCATCACCGTCACGATCTACGACGCGGACGTGCGTCGGCAGAATTTCGGACAGGTGTCCAACGCCTATGTGCGCGTCGCCAAGGTGCAGAATGAATTTGACACGCAGGGCGAAACCGTGATCCGCTTCGATCTGGAAGAGGATTTCTCGGTCGAAACCGCGCTGGTGGTGTGCGAAATTTACCGCCGCAACGGTCAGTGGAAATTCAACGCGGTCGGCGCCGGTTATCAGGGCGGTCTGGCGGAGCTTTGCCGCACCTACGGCGTGAATGTGTAAAATCGTAAGAAGCATTCTCTGAAAAAATGCTAGCCGCGTCTTTTCCCTTTGTATCGGGGAAAACGGCGCGGCTAGCGTGAATTTTCATCCATACAAGGAGCGTGATTGACTGTGAAAGTATATGAGAAATCGGACGCATCCGAATTGCGTATCTCCCACATAGAGCCGCATACCGGTCTGCTGGGTCCCGGCGACCGATTTGTCATATGGGTTCACGGCTGCTGCTTCGACTGTCCCGGCTGTCTGGCTCACAACACCCGCTTCGGCGCGTATGAGACATTCGACACCGACACGCTGTGTGAACGCATTGTGGAAAGCGGCTGCGACGGTCTGACCCTCAGCGGCGGTGAACCGTTTCTCCAAGCCGCCGCGCTGCGCCAGCTCATTGACGCGGTGCGTGACCGTCGGGCGCTGGACGTGATCGTCTACTCCGGCTTCACACTCGCCGAACTGTCGGCGGAGGATCGTTTCGCGCCGCTGCTCGAAGTAACGGATATCCTCATCGACGGACGCTATGTCCGCGAACTCGACGACGGTCGCCCCTATATCGGTTCTTCCAATCAGGTAATCCACTACCTCAATCCCGACTGCCGCGCAGCGGGAGAGGCATACTACACCACCGGCGGACACCGCCGCGCCGAGATTCATTTTACCCCCACCCAAGCCGTTCTGATCGGTGTTCCCTCTCCGGCAACGCTGGCAGTGTGGCAGCAAATCAAGCAAAAAAGCGAGGGAACGCACTATGACTTCTGATATCACGCTATCCCCGAAAGATTCGGTCAAACTGCCCTTTCTGCGCGCGCTGCTGAGCGGCGCCATCGAACTGTCGGTGGACCGCGGCAACGGCTCGCCGGTCGATTACCGCACCGCCATTCACCGCGACGGCTGCCGCGTGGGCGTCTTTGCGGGCTGCAATTTTACCGAGGACGCTGCCGCCGATCTGCTTACCGTCCGTCCCTCCGCACTGCGTGAGACGCTTACGCTGACCTTTACCGCCTCCGCGCCGGGCGGTTCGGCAAGTGCCGTCCGCAAGAGCGACAAGGCGGAAATCGGAACCTTCGCGCTCCCGGCGGGAACCTCCCGCCTGACCTTCACGCCCGCCGACGGGCAGACCTTCCGGCTTGCCTTTTCCGCCTCCGACGGACAGCCTTCCGCGGCTCAACAGCCCGAACCGGCACCGGAAAATCCCCGTCCGCGACCCTCCCGTCCCCGTCCTTCCCGCAGCACACCGCCTCCCTCTCCCCCGTCCGCGTCGTGGGACGACGGACTGACCGACGGCGGATTCGCCGCCGCGACACAACCTGCCCCGCCGGTCCATCCGACCCCACCGCAGACTGCCGCAACCGTTGCGCCGACTTCCGAACCGGTGGTGCAAAAGATACAAAATACGCAAAATACGCAAAATACCAATCCCCCGCCCAATCCGGTTCCTCAGACCGACACGGTGCCTGCTACACCCGCCGCGCCAAATCCCCCTCCCCAGACTGCCGGACAACGGCTGGAAATCATCGGGGAAGAATGCGCCTTTGACCATGCCGCCTTCGAGAGCGGTCTGCACGAGCTTTGTGAACGTCTGGCAGCCGACGAGGAAGTGCTGTCCTATTACAAGGATCACGCCATTACCCCCACCGAAACCCTGCTGACGCAGGCACGGCAGTCCATCGAGGAAGCCGAGGAACAGATCCGCCGCTTCATTCAGGCGAGACAGGATAAAACCAAGCTCATTGAAAACGAAATCAAGTCGGGTACACGGCGATAGGGGACATCGGATATGGACGAACTCAAACGGCTCGAACGCGAGGTCCGCGACCTGCAAGCCCAGCTCCGCCGGCAGACCGAGGAAGCCGAACGCGCCCGGCGCGACCTCATTGCCGATCAGAAACACAAACTGGAAGCGTGTCAAGCCGAAATGCAGCGGGCTGTCCGCGATCATGACAGCGCCGCCAAAGCCAGATATGAAGCACTTTTACAGGAATATCAGCACTCCCTGATTGCCGACGTGCAGCAGGAGTTGTCACGGGTCAACGCCGATTATGACCGTCTGCTCAAAGATACCAAGCGCAAGGAAGCGCTTCTCAACCAAAAAAGCCGCGAGCTGGAACAGGCCGTCGAGGCACTCCGTCAGAATGCCGCCGCGCGTGACGAGGGCAGCAGCCGCGACGCGCGCGTCTGCCTGGAAAACGCGACGGCTGCCTATCGGACTGTATCGCGGAAGCCGCACGAAAAATTCATGCCCCACCGTCTCGACGTCCTGAGCGGCGCGCTCGATGAGGGTCGGCAGCTCTTTCACGCCGGTCTTTACGAAGCCGCCGCTGCTGTCGCCATTTCCGCCCGCTCCGGTATGGAACGTCTGGGCTATGCCGTGGACGACAAGGCGGAAGAGTGGGAGCGGCAGTTTACCCTCTTTTCCCTGCGGCTGGACTATCTGCGCGAAAAACTGCGGCAGGAAATCGCCGATTGGGCTGCCTTCGCGCAGCTCCCGCCCGGCGAACGCGGTCAGGAACGGGTGCGCCGCGTCATTGAAATCGACTTCTGGTCGCGCGGCGTGATGGGTGAGGTCATGCAGACCGAAAAAGCCGCCCGCCGCATCCTCAACGAATACAACCAGTCCGGACGGGACGATTATCTCAAACGCCCCGAAAGTCCCTCTGTCGAGGAACTCGCCCGGCTGACCGAAACCCTTGTGACCGCCGACAAGCGTCTGACCGATGTGAGCGGTCTCTATAAACAGCGCTATGCCGCCGCGTGCGAACGCGCCGACTGGGGTGAAAGCCTGATTGATTTTCTCACCGAGGAAATCAACCTTGTCTGGATCGAAGCCATGAGCGGTTTTCAGCCAGCGGATTCCGAAACGCTCTCTTCTCCTGCCTTCCGGGACTATATCATGAACTGCTTTCCCCGCGCCGATATCCGCGAGGACGTGCGCGGACGGCTGCGGCTGGTCTTTGACAGCACCGGCGACGCCCGGATTTTTGTCTATCTGGTGCCGGAGGAATCGGGCGCGACCGTCACCAATCGCGTGATTCTGCACATCGACTACGCCGGCGCGGAGGACGCCGCCTATACGCGGGATATGCTCTCCCACGTCTGTGAAGCCATCGGCGCGGAAGAGGGAGACGGCACGGTTCGCTATGCTTCCGACGCGGCACAGCTCAAAACCAGCACCAATCCCGTACTGCGCGATACCGGCAAAGACCTGCAGAAGCAAAATAGTGAATGGTGAATAGTGAATAGTGAATAAAAAAGGAAAGCGCGAAGCGCCAATTAGCCGCGCAGCGGCGCGGGGTGCAGTAGCTGTTGCTAGCGACAGCTTTGGTGAGCTCCCTGCCGAGGTCAAGGGCGAGTAGCCCTTGCGGGGAACCGGGGGCGGCGCCACCGGCAGGCAGGCGGAAGCCTGCCGGGCGAGACGAGCCAATCTCTACAACGGGGAAGGGCGAATACAAACGGGGAACCTCGCCAAAGCAAATCGCGCCAATCTCTACAACGGGGAAGGGCAAATCCCGAAAAGGAACCCCCATCCAAATCAACCATGACACAAAGGAGCGAGACATCATGAGTGGAGAAGCAAGCGGATTGATTTTATTGCCGTTCGCCATGGCGGCACTGCCGCTGGTATTGGGAGGACTGGCTGTCGCGGGCGTGGCAGTTGCCACCGCCAAAGCGGGTTCCGCGGCGATGAAATACGAACAGGAACGCCGTCAGCGCCGCGATGAAATTCGCCGCAGTGACGCGGCACAGAGCATCGGCAGTTTCCGCGAGGAAATGCAGCGCGAGATGAACCGTCAGACCGCCCTCAACGCGCAGGCGTCCGAACAGATGATGGCGCAGCTTGACCGGCAGCGCCGGGAAATGCGTGCCGCCGCCGAACAGCAGGATACGCAGGCGTTCCAGTCGTATGTGTCGGAGATGAAAGCCTCCCGCACCGCTACGCTGCAAGCCATTACCACCGCCCAGAACGATTTCAACGCCTCCTACCGCCGCGATATTTCGTCGAGTATGGCACGGATTTCGCAGAACCTCAACGCCCAGTACGCGGACTATATGCAGCAGATCACCCAAATGAGCGCCGACAACGCGGCACGGCAGGAGCAGGCAAAGGAAATCGCGGCGTCTTACATTGCCGAAGCCCGCGCGCTGGTCACATCACTGGAAGAGGACTATCGCGGCGCGAAATTTGCGCCCGGCGCGCTTGCCACGCTTCAGACAGAACTGGCACAGTCGGAGAGCCTTTTTGCCGCCGGACGCTTTCAGGCGGCTATCGCCTCCGCCAAGGATACCGCCATGAGTGCGCTGGAGGAAATCTATGAGGCGGACGCGAAACAGCAGGAATGGGACAATCAATACAAACTCGCGCTGGTGCTGTCCGAAGAGGTCAGAACCTACATCGAATCGCAGGCGGTAGTGACACAGGAAGCCAAGGAATACGCCGAAAAGGCTTCGGGCAAGACGCTGGAGGATGACATTGTGGGCGTGAAAATCTCCGAATATACCGACCGCAACGCGCAGGGTGTGACCCGCTTTGACTACCTGCTCGCTAGGGCAACCCAGATCTATGACGACCTTCGCGGCGCATCGGCGTCCGCGTATACTACGCAGCAGCTCCGCGACTGTGTGACCTTCCTCAACGGCGAACTGTACCCTGCTGCCGCGTCCTGTGTGAGCGGCGCCGTGGTCAATATGAATAACGCTTTCTCCCGCCAGAATCTCAGCGAGGAAATTATCGACTTCTTTGAGGAACACAATTTTGTCTTCAACGGCTACGCCTATGACGACAACTGTCACGACAAAGCCCTGCATATCGACCTCGAAAACGAAATCACCGGCGAGGAACTGGTGATTACCCTTGCGCCGGAGCTGGTGAGCGGCGGCGACGTGCAGACCCATGTCGATTTGAAACAGCTCAGGGGCGATGAAGCCAACGAGCAGCGCAAGGCGTATTACCGGCAGTGCGTGGAGGACGTGGTCAGAGGCGGTCATCCCGGCGCGGAAGTCAGTCTGCAATGCAACGCCGCCACAAAAGGCAGGCTTTCGGCGGATACCGAGGTCAAACGCAGGATTCAGGAAAATACCCAAAATAATTAGCCGCGCAGCGGCGCGGGGTCCAGGGGGTAAGCTCCCTGGCAGGTCAAGGGCAGCGCCCTTGCGGGGGACCGGGGGCAGCGCCACCGGCAGGCAGGCGGAAGCCTGCCGAGCGAGACGAGCCAATCTCTACAACGGGGTTGGGCGAATACAAAAAAGGAACCCTCAAAAAGCAATATCAGCCCATCTATCCAACAGGGCAAGGCAAATTCAGAAAGAAGGCAAGCGAAATGAGTTCGATTCTGGAACATCCCGAACTGAATAAACTGTTCCTGCTCTACGGGAATCTGGACGATATGTTTTTCACACCGGATTTGCAGAAAAACAATTTCCGTCCCTATCTCAATGCCTACCTGCGCAGCTTGGGCTATGAACGCATTGTCTTCTACTCCGGCGCAAAAAATGTGGGCAAGTACGTCCTCGATGACCGCAGCGCCGTCCTCGCCATTTCCAAAAACAAAAGCCGCGCGGGAGCGTCAGCTTCTCCCGACGGCAGCCGCCCCAGACAGCGCCGCATTCTCAATCCCCGTCTGTCATCCCAGCCGGAAACGCCTGCCGCTTCTCCCGCTGCTCCTTCGGATACCCCCGCCCCGCAACCCTCTCTCATCTACAAGCAGCCCAAAATCACCCCTGCCGAATTCCTCGACGACGCGAAAAAAATGATGTCCGACGCGAGTGTGAAAACCGCTATCGTCTTTCCCTTTTTGCAGGACTTTGTCACCGACGGCACCGCGCCGCTCCAGCAGTACGGGGAACTCATCTCTCACCTCTGGGGCGAATATACCCTTTTGCGCAACGACAATATCTGTATCTTCCTCGCCCCCCAGATGACCGCCGATACCCTCTCCCGCCTGTTTGACACGCTGGCAGGCGGCAATGTCTTCCGGGGACGCTTTTTCAACCGCGACGGCACCGTCAACCGCAGCTGCACCTTGCAGATCGGTCTGCCCCAGCAGGACGAATTCGGCTGGATGCTCGACTATCTCCGGCTCGTGGGAGACGGCGGCAGGCGCATTACCTTCCGGCGGGACGAACGTCCCCGCCTTGTCTCCTCCCTGATGTATCTCTCCCGCGAAGCCGACAGCGAGCGCAACCGCGCAGGCTATCTCAGCGCGGTGTATGAATCCGTCACCCGCTGGCTTGCCCGTCAGGAAGGCGACATTGTACCCTTCGACGAAACCGCCGTCAAAGCCATTTATGCCCGCTTCAAGCCGCAGGACAACGACGACCCGATGGAAACCCTTTCCCACACCCGCGGCTGGGAAGCGGTCGCCCGCCGCGTGAGCGAAATCGTCGCCGACTACCGCCGCAAGAAGGAACGCGCGCAGTCCGCGCAGCAGGGACAGGCGCCGTCAAAACCGTCCGTCCGCTGTGTGAGCCAGCGCCTTGATATCCCCGACGACGGCGCGTCCTTCGATTATCCCGTACCCCACTTCGTCATACGGGGCAATCCCGGCGTGGGCAAGACCACCGTCGCACGGCTCATCGGCAGAATCTTCTATGAGGCGGGACTGCTCAAACGCGGTCTGACCGTCGAGGCAACCCGCGAAGACTTGGTGGATCGCTATGTCGGCGGCACTGCCGCCCGCACGCGCGACCGCATTGTGGAGGCGCAGGAGAGCGTCCTCTTCATCGACGACGCCTATTCTCTGCTCGACAGCAGTGAGCAGAACAATTATCCCAAAGAGGCGATTGACGAGCTTGTCGCCGCCATGACCAATCCCAAGCAGTACCGCTTCTGTCTGATTATGGCAGGTTATCCCGAACCGATGGACGAACTGCTCAAGATGAATGCCGGTCTTTCCAGCCGATTCAGTCAGGCAAATATCCTCACGATTGACGACTATCCGCCCGAACTGCTCACCGATATCTTTGTCAATAAGTGCCGCCGCGAGGGATACCGCTTCTGGGGCGACGCGGAAGGCGAGGAACCGCCGCTCGATCTGGAAGGCTTCTTTGAAAATTTCTATGCCCAGCGCGACCGCGCCAATTTCGGCAATGCCCGCGACGTGATGTCCATTGCCAAGGAAGCCATGATGCAGTCCTCTCTGCGGGACGACGATGTACGCTGCATCATGCGGGAGGATTTCGGCGGCTACGGAAAATATTTTGAAAAACACGGCGTTTCCTCGCTCGACGAGATATACGCCAGACTCGATCAGTACGTCGGACTGGATTTCGTAAAGGAACTCTTTGACAACGTGCGGCTCGAAATCCTCGACGCGCAGGACTGTGCCAAACGCGGCGTCAAACCCGACGTCACCCCCGATCATTACATCTTCGCCGGCAATCCCGGCACCGGCAAGACCACCGTCGGCAGGATGATGGGCGAATTCTATCACCTGATGGGCGTACTCGGCGGCGCGGAAACCCTCTTTACCGACGCGTCGGAGCTCATCGGCTCCCACGTCGGCGATTCCAAAAACAACACCGTCCGCGTCATGCAGAACGCCATTGACCACAACGCCCTGCTCTACATCGACGAGGCATACCAGATTGCCGACACCGCCTATTCCTCCGAAATCGTGGGCGCGATGATGACACGCATGACCGAAAACGCCGCCGATTTCAAAATGATCTTCGGTATGTACGAAAACCGCGTGGAGGATTTTCTCAAACTCAACGCCGGACTGTCCCGCCGCGTGCGCATCGTGCATTTCCCCGACTACACCCCCGCACAGCTCACCGCCATCTTTGACCGCGCCGTACAGTCCCAGGGACGCACCGTCACCGACGAGACACACCGCATGATATCCCTGCTCATGGAGTACAAATACAACACCCGCACCGAGAGCTTCGGCAATGCCGGTGAGGTCCGTCAGTTGGTGGCGGATATGAAAAAGCGGCTGCTGCGGCGCGTCGCCGACGCTCCCGCCGACGTGGACCGCTACGCGTACACCCCCGACGACATTCCGCCCGAGCAGCTTGCCCTGATTGAAGATCAGCTCCACCCCCGTTCCTTCGAGGACGTCATGCGCGACCTCAACGAGCAGATCGGGCTTTCCGACCTCAAGGAAATCGTCCTGCGCAAGCAGGAGGAAATGCTCTATGCCCGCAAAACCGGACGCTCCGCCTACGACGTCACGCCCGGCTACTATTTCTTCGTGGGCAATCCCGGCACCGGCAAATCCACCGGCGCCAAACTCTTCGCCGAATGCCTTCACGAACTCGGCGTGGTCAAAACCGACCGCTTCCTCTCCTGCACCGCCAAGGATCTTATCGGTCAGTACGTCGGCGAAACCGACAAGAAAACCTATGCCCTGCTGCAAAAATCCGTCAACGGCGTGCTGTTCATCGACGAGGCATACAGCCTCTCCTATGCCGACGAGGGTTCCAACGCCGGTTTCCGCCGCGAGGCGCTCGAACAGATCATCGCCTTCATGGATGACTCCGAACACCGCCGCACCTGCTGTCTCATCTTTGCCGGCTACGAAAAGGATATGCAGGGGCTTTACCGCTCCAACAGCGGTATGCGCTCCCGCATCGAAGAGGTTCATTTCCGCGATTTCACCGCCCCGGAACTCTATCGGATTTTTGCCCTTTTCTGCCGCAAAGCGGGCTATGCGCTGTCCGACGGCACAGAAGCATATTACACCCCGATTTTTGAAAAGATGACCCGCGAGCGTTACTTTTCCAACGGTCGCACCGCCCGCACCGTCTTTGAAAAAACCGCCGCCCGTCTCAAAAGCCGTGTGGCGCGGGCGGAGAACCTTTCTCCTGAGCAGGCGGAAACCATTCTGCCGGAAGATTGGCTGAGTGAAGCGGAATGTCTGGCGATTGTCGCGGGTTGAATGGCATTGAGGTATTTTTTACCTGCGTATTGTTTTTTGTGTTTGATCTATATAATTGATGCGGAGAAGTGATTATGAAATTATCGAAAATCGAACGGTTATCTGTATATTCTATCCTTAAGAATGACTTGTCGGATTATTCCCCCACAGATATCGAAAACGGCGTTATGCATTACTGCTTAACCGACTATGGTTATAATGTGTCACTTTATAATGATAAAACAGCTTTGAATGTGTCTAAAAAATTGGAACAATCAAAACTTTCAACAGATCTTGAGACCATAACGGAATTGTTTGAATCATTGATAGATGAAAACAATAAAGATCAAAATGGAATCGTATTTACACCACAGTATATAGCCAGATACATTACATCGGCTGTTTTGTCCGAAAAGCATATTAATATTGAAAAGTCACTGGTCATAGACCCAGGATGCGGTTGTGGTATATTTTTGATTGCCGCTGCTGAAATGCTTCTATCTATTACGAACAAATCAATTGATTCTATTATTGAAGAGAATATTTATGGCATAGATATCGTGGAAGTAAATGTGCGACGTTGTAAGTTGATAATGCAGCTGCTTAGTGCTAAACACGGTGGAAATTTTGAGGCTATTCAACCAAATATCATTTGCGCTGATAGTCTCAAAACCAATTGGTCTACTATATTTGATGTAAAAGCATTTGATTTTATTATAGGAAACCCGCCTTATATCAATCCACATGATATGAGTAAAGAAACCGTAAATTTTCTGAAAGAACACTTTATTACTACTCAAAATGGTGTATTTAATATCTTTTATGCCTTTATAGAAAAAGGTATGAATTATTTAACTAACAAAGGAATTTTAAGTTTTATTGTACCTAATAATTTTCTTACCATAAAATCTGCTTTAGAATTGCGAGAATATCTACAGACCAA
>CAMJHU010000002.1 GCA_946405565.1 uncultured Clostridia bacterium | reverse complement strand
CTTGACAGCGGTCTTCAGACCGGACTTGGTCGCCTTATTGCGGGCGGTTTTGCTGGCGGCAACAAGAACTCTCTTCTTAGCGGACTTAATATTGGGCATAATCGACACCTCCTTTTTCTGTCTCAGTCGCCTCAGTCGCGTGTTTCCATTTTATCATACCTTCTTTGAAAATGCAACCTTTTTTTGATTTTTTTTCTTTTTTCTTTTGGGCTCTTTTGTACCGATGGTACGGCGCTTTCCAATGCTGTTGAAAAATCGGTGGAAAGATGTGGGAAATAACGGATTCCTCCGATATTCTCACTGATTCTGACAAAAAGTTTCGTTTTATTTGCCGTCTGACCCCCCGCCGCATTACTCGTTGTAATGCATCCGTCAGGTGAAAAATACGGTTGTGGAAAAGGGTGGAATATTACAAGGGAATCCTTTCCTGTGGAAAACCCTGTGGAAATCGGGGAAAACCTTCTGAAATCCGTTGATTTTTCCTTTTCATTCCATTATACCATTTGTAATTCCACTGTTTTCCACAGTCCCAACAGACTTTTCAACAGATAATTGGTGGAAACCCTTGTGAGCCCTGTTTTTGCACTGTCTATTACATTGTGTAATCTCGAATTATCCAACGTAAAACGCATATCTGCGGACGGAATGTGGAACGCTATGATTATACCATATGCCAAAAGCAAGGAGAAGAGTGCCTATGATTAAGGGAGTCAGTCGCTGTGCCGTGGAACTCAATGAACCCGACAGCCCATTTTTTGAGAAAATCATCTGCTTTGTACGCCCGCAGTTTGCCGAGGGCTATACCATTGATCTGCACCGGGAAGCGGCACGGGTTGTAGACGGTCTGAACGCCGACGTGGAGGAAACCCGTCACGATACGCGCTATGTCATCAAAGCCCCTTCTCACCCCGGTCAGCCCGCGGAGGACACCGCTGCCTCCGTCCGTTCGCCGCTCGCCGCGGTGCCATGCACATCGTCGCCGCCGCCCCCGCCCGGCGGTCTGCCCCGATGGATTCCGCTCGCGCTGTCCGCGGGCGGCGGAGCGGTTGCTGCCATTGTGATCACATCCATGATGTAACCGGTACAAAAAACCTCACCGATTCTCTCCGGAAGGAAGAGAAACCGATGAGGTTTTTTCATATCATTGAATCATCTGACGGAGGATGCTTTTCTGCTCCGCCGTCATTCATTTCCAATCAGTTGCGATAACCGCCGTTGCCGCCGTTGTTGTTTCTTCTGGGACGGTAGCCGCCTTCATGCCGACGATCGTCGCGGTCACGGCGGGGACGGCGCTCACTCACGTCGTTCTCCGGCACCAGACCTTCGACCTTGATCAGCGCGTCGCGGCGGGAGAGATTGAGTCTGCCCTTTTCGTCGATGCCCTGCACCATGACAATGGTCACGTCGCCGACATTCACCACGTCGGTCACCTGCTCGGTGCGCTTGACGTCAAGCTGGCTGATGTGGACAAGACCTTCCTTGCCGGGGGCAATCTCCACAAACGCGCCGAAGTCCATGATACGGGTTACAACGCCCTTGAAGATTTCGCCGGGCTGAGGATCCTTGGCAATAATCTCGACAATCTCATAGGCGCGCTTGCAATTGTCAATATCCACACCGCAGATAAAGACCTTGCCGTCGTCGTCGATGTCGATCTTGACGTCGCAGTCGGCGCAGATCTTCTGGATGACCTTGCCGCCGCTGCCGATGACCTCGCGAATCTTATCCACCGGCACGGTGAGCGAAAGCATCTTGGGCGCGTACTTGCTGAGTTCCTTGCGCGGCGCGGGAATCGCCTTGAGCATGATTTCATCGAGAATGAAGATTCTTGCCTTGTGGGTCTTGACCAGCGCGTCCCACACCATTTCAGGCGTCAGACCGTCAATCTTGAGGTCCATCTGAATGGCGGTGATACCCTCATGGGTACCGCCCACCTTGAAGTCCATATCGCCGAAGAAGTCTTCAAGACCCTGGATATCCACCATGGTCATCCAGCGGTCGCCTTCGGTGATCAGACCGCAGGAAATGCCCGCGACAGGCGCCTTGATCGGCACGCCCGCATCCATCAGTGCCAGTGTGGAGCCGCAGATGGAGCCCTGCGAAGTGGAACCGTTGGACGAAAGCACTTCGGATACCACGCGGATGGCATAGGGGAAGTCCATTTCGGAGGGGATCACGGGGAGCAGCGCTCTCTCGGCGAGGGCGCCGTGACCGATCTCACGTCTGCCGGGACCGCGGCTGGGCTTTGTCTCGCCCACCGAGTAGGACGGAAAGTTATAGTGGTGCATATAACGCTTGAATTCTTCGTTGTCGATGCCGTCGAGAAGCTGTCTGTCGCTGATCGGTCCGAGCGTGACAATCGAAAGCACCTGCGTCTGACCTCTGGTGAAAAGACCGGAACCATGCACGCGGGGCAGTACCCCTACCTCGCTGGCAAGCGGGCGGATCTGGTTCATGCCGCGACCGTCCACACGCTTCTGCTCGTCGAGCAGCCAGCGGCGCACGACAAACTTCTGGGTCTTATAGAGACACTCGTCAATCTTGGCAGCCTGATCGGGGTAGATTTCGTCGAACTTCTCGTGAACCTTCTCATAGATGGGCTTGAGACGTTCGTCACGGATACGCTTGTCATCGGTATCGAGCGCGACTTTGATATCTTCGATGGAAAACGCCTTGATGGCTTCGAGCATTTCCGCGTCGGGTTCGTTGGAAGGATAAGAGAACTTCTCCTTGCCAATCTCCGCCTGAATGCCCTTGATAAAGGCGATGACCGCCTGATTCGCCTGATGACCTGCCATAATGCCGTCATACATTTCCTTGTCGGTGACAACGTCGGCGCCGGCTTCAATCATGGGAATCTTCTTCTCCGTCGAAGCGACGGTGACAGCCATACGGCTCTTCTCGCGCTGGTCGGCAGTGGGATTGATGACATATTCGCCGTCCACCATGCCGACCGACACGGCGCTGATGGGACCGTTCCACGGGATATCCGAGATGGAAAGCGCGATGGAAGTGCCGATCATCGCGGTGATTTCGGGGGAGCAGTCGGGATCCACGCTCATGACCGTCGCGACAATCGAAACATCGTTGCGCATATCCTTGGGGAACAGCGGACGGATGGGACGGTCAATCACGCGGGAAGCGAGAATCGCCTTCTCACTCGGTCTGCCCTCGCGCTTCATGAAGGAACCGGGAATCTTGCCGACGGAATAGAGCTTCTCTTCAAAGTCCACCGAGAGCGGGAAGAAGTCGATGCCGTCGCGGGGCTTGGGCGAAGCGGTAGCCGCCACATGGACGGTGGTTTCACCGTACTGCACCATGCAGGCGCCATTGGCAAGCTGCGTGGTCTTGCCGGTCTTGACCACCAGCGGTCTGCCGGCGAGTTCCATCGAATATTCTTTGTAGTTGTCGAACACCATGTGTTCGCCTGCAAATTCGAGAATCTGAGACATAGTTTGTTTCAACCTCCAAAATAATGAAAAATATAAAACATATCGGACATATCCCATTTTCCCGAACGCATTATCATGAGCCGATCAAACGACTTAGCAACAAAACCGACTCTCAGAATGCTGCCTGCGCTCCGTGCCGATCCAACGGCTTGCGCTTCTGAGCTTCCGTTTTACTGCTATGTCCTTTCACCGTGCTGCCGGAAAACCGACCGTCAAGAAAATCAGGGGATATGTACCTGTCAAAAGAAAAAATTCAGCAAACAGGCGCAGAGGACTTTTTCCAAAGACAAAAATTCTCTGCGCCTGCCGCCGACGCCGTTACCGCTTCACAGCTATAACGACCCACTTACGGATTTTTTTGAACCGCCATTACTTGCGGATACCGAGGCGAGCGATGATGGAACGGTAACGCTCGATGTCGGTTTTGGTGAGGTAGTTGAGAAGACCCTTTCTCTGACCGACCATTTTCAGCAGACCGCGTCTGGAATGATGGTCGTTCTTGTTGGTCTTCAGGTGCTCGGTGAGGTTGTTGATTCTCTTGGTGAGAATGGCGATCTGTACCTCGGGAGAACCGGTGTCGCCCTCATGAATCGCGTATTCCTTGATGATTGCTTCTTTCTCTGCCTTCAGCATTGTGAAAACACCCCTTTAATAAAGATAGATCGTAAACCGTCGCAGTGCCCAGCCCCGGGTAACGGTGCATTTCCCACCGCTGCCGTCGGCAGCACGGGGCATTCGCCCGGAGCCGAGTTCTTTCTCTAAACACTCGACAGGAGCCATTATAACATAGTTTTTCTCAAAGGTCAAGCATTATTTTTGTCCGGATTCTGTCACGCCTGAGCCGACGCCATTTCCATATACTGTTCGGCTTCATCGCGCGTCAGAGAAAACTTGCCGATAATCCGCGCGAGAATCTCGCCGCTGTCCAAGCCAAGATCGCGGCAGATGCCGATGGCGCCCAGAATCCTGCCCTGCTCGATACCCTGCTCGATGCCCTGTTCTATGCCTCGTTCGATCCCCTGTTCGATGCCTTCTTTTTTCGCGTCTTTTCGCATTTCTTCAATTGCCAGACACATATTGACCTGCTCCTCTCCTTCGTGATAGTGTAAATCGGAACCGGTGACAATATTCACCATATCCGCCGTCTTGCGGGATATACTGGTATATCCTTCATCCTCCTGAAGCACCTGACGCAGCCGGTGCTTATCTTTGGAATATTTCACATATTTCAACGCCAGACGCAGTTCGGTGTGGAACTTTTCAAAGTCCCCGTCCTCGATCTCCGCGGGGGCAATCAGGTGGAGATGATAGTTGTCCACAAAGGGCAGTATTTCCGCCTTTGCCGCCAGCATACCGTGCAAATCCTTCGGCGCCGTCCATTCATCCGCCCCGAAGTACAGGGTCAGGGTAATCACCGGCAGCAGCTTGTCGGTGCGGTAAAACCCCGACAGGAATTCCGCGCCCGAAGCTGCCTTTTCACTGCCCTGACGGTGCGATTTTGCCGTGTTCTCCGCCTGCGCCACATATTGCAGCGCGTCATACAGCATATTTCTCGCGGGCATGGCATAATGAACCTGCGATTGATTCTCAATGCCGAGCAGCAGATAGGCGGCGTTCTCGTCCTCCATTGCCGTCACCATTTTCAGCACGTCCCGGTATTTCTGAATGGGGACGGGCTGCCGGTCTTCACCATAGGGCAGCGCCACGGCAGTGGTATCGATGGGCTTGAGCTGTTCGGGACGAATCACCTGCCTGCCGTCGTACAACAGGAAATTGAACGCGTCCGCAAAGGCGGCGCTGTCCTGCATATATTCCTTTGTGACGGTATCTTTGTCCGCCATAGGTCTCACACTCCTTCCTGCTTTTCATCCTCTTGCAATTCATCAATAAAAATCACGGATAATTTTTCAGTGTATAACATCACTTTGAAATATAAATTAGTTTATTCTCTTTGGCATAAGTTTCCGCATAAGAACCGGGCTTTACATAAATGGTAATGTATCCATCCTGCTTCCAAGTACCATACGTCGAACTATGTGCAGAATAATTCATAAAGGCACGGTCACCTATATAGGTAACAGATTCAGGGACGCGAATATATTTAACAGTGTTACAGCCATAAAATGCGCAGTATCCTATTTGCTCAACCGTTTCCGGAAGGACGATTTCTGTTAATTGATTGCACTCTAGAAACGAACATCTTCCAATACGAATTGTATGATCGGGCAACTGGATACTCTTTAAAGCTTTACAATTTTCAAAGGTATTTGACGGAATCTCCGTAATGGAATTGGGCAAATCAATTTGGCTTAACTTTTGACAATTGCGAAAAGCACCGGTTCCCAGATAAGTGACAGAATCAGGTATCTCAACACTGATTATTTTTTTGCAATTTTCAAACGAATAAGGTCAAATAAAACTCACCGTCAAAGGAATCTCAATCTTTTGCAAATTGAAATATCCTGAAAAGGCATACGCGGCAATCGCTGTCACCGGTTTGCCATCCATCAAAGGAGGTATCTTCATTTCGGATACATTTTGCTCTGCATGACCGGTAATTTTGAGCGTACCGTCATCATTTTCAAGATAGGTATATAAAGTCGGATCATCGTAATCGGCAGGATCATAATCCGGTATGATTTGCCTTATATCATATTCTTTTGATTCCTGATCTCTGTGTTCCGTATCACTCTGAGATACATTCTCATTTGACAATAGGGCAGTGCGGATGTGGGGGATTGTGATTACTCCCGCAGGTATCAATAAAGCAATCAAGGCTAAAAAGACAAAAAGCCTGACCCCTTTCCCCGTCAAAACTTTATGCGCAGAAGATAACAGTTGGATTGTTGACTTTTGTTGCTTCGCGGTGTTTTTTTCTTCCTTGATAGAATTCTGTTGTGGTTTTGGCGATGCCTTTTCTGTATAACCAGAAGTCTGTTGCGGTTTGGGAACTGCCTTCTCCGTTCTGACAGAAGTCTGGTGCAATTTGGAAACTGCCTTTTCTGTACTGACAGACGCCTGTTGCGGTTTGGCAACGGCCTTCTCCGTGCTGACAGAAGTCTGGGGTGGTTTGGGAACTGCTTTCTCCGTGCGGGCAGATGCCTGTTGCGGTTTGGAAGCTGACTTTTCCGTGTCGGCAAAAGCCTGTTGCGGTTTGGAAGCGGTCAGTTTCTTTTTGACGATATCATCCCTGGCTTTCGGTTTCTTTCTCACAAAATGAATTTGGTCATCCAGAGCATCAACAATCTGTATCACGCTATCGAGCTGAAAAACCTGTACACTGTGAAGGTATTCCAACCCAACAAACCATCCCTGTAAAGCCAGATTGACATTTTCAAATGCAATGTTATCCACATACACAATATGAATCTTTTTATGATAGTTTCTGGCAAGACTGTATTCTTTTCTGACATATGGGTTTTCCCTCATCATGAGCTTGCTAGTGACAAACATCACCATTTCATGACATTTTTTAATTTTTAAAGCAATCTGTTTTTCCCATTCATCGCCGGTTTTCAATCCTCTGTCGTACCACACCGGAATTCCTCTGGCGTGCATTTCGCGTGCAATCGCGCCCACCCGCGAAGCATCGCCGGAATTGTAACTGATAAAATAATAGGGCTGTGTTTCTGTCGGCTCAAATCCAAAATTACGCGCCACAACAACAATCCTCCTTGCTCATCTGATTATTCGGCAAATCTGAATTCTATCATTATGTTACCTTATCAAAGGAAGATTGTCAAGAAAAATCAGTCTCCCCCCAGCCGGAGATATTGTCGCGCTGGAGGGCGGCGACGACCGTCTCGCTGAAATGGGGATAGGTCTGTTCCAATTGGCGGAGCATATCGGCGGCATCCTGCCGCTGGGTGCAGCCGTCGGCGGGGCAGGCGCTTTTCATGACCGGCAGGGACAGACGGTCTGCCGCTCTGCGGATTTCTTCCTCCCGGCAGAAAATCATGGGGCGTATCAGATAGAGTTGCTTACGGTCGAGCCACGTCACGGGGGAAAAACAGCCGATGCGTCCGCCCGCGGTGAGATTCATCCAGAAGGTCGCCGCCGCGTCATCGAGGTGATGTCCCAGCGCCAGACGGGTACAGCCCTCTTCCAGCGCCATATTGTGCAGGATGCCCCGTCTCATACGGGCGCAGAGCGAACAGGGATTGCTCTCCCGCCGTTCCTCAAAAATAATCTCCCCCAGCCGCGAACGCCGTATGATGAGCGGCACATCCAGCGAATCGCACAGCGCCTGAATGCCGGTGTAATCCGCCTCCTGACCGCCGAAACAGGGGTCCAGCGCGAGCGCCTTCAGTGCGAAGCCCGTCGGGTGAAATTCCCGCAGGCTTGCCAGCAGACACAGCAGCACCAGCGAATCCTTTCCGCCCGACACGCCGACGGCAACGGTTTCTCCGCTGCCGTCCTCCCCGAACATCCGATACCGGTCGACTGCCGCACGGGTTTTGGAGAGAATATTTTTCACGTGTTTGGTATCAAATTCCATATTCTTTCATTAACCTCCATTCTGCCATTCAGAAGTGCAAAAGGGCAAATCACAGAATGATAAAAAATTCCGAAAAAGGGTGGATTTTTGGCGTTTTCTATGGTATAATGCAGGAAAGACAGACCAAAACGCCGAAAGGATGTGGCAACGATGACCGCCAATTTTATGCTGGTTTCGGACGACAAGTACACCAAGAATCTGGGCATCTGCACCTACTCCGTCCTGCACAATATGTGTCCCGCCGTGGAGCATGTGCGGATTTTCGTCATGGACTGCGGCATTACCGAGGAAAACAAAGCAAAACTCCGGCGGCAGGCGGCACGCTTCGACAACGCGGAACTGGTGTTTCACAATATCGAACAGCAGCTCGACGAAGTGTCCACGCAGGTGGAAACCCATTGGCACAAGGCAATTTACGGCAGACTCTTCTTTCCCGAATTGCTCGCAAAGTACGACAATATGGCGCGGCTGATCTATCTGGACTGCGATTTGCTGATGAATCAACCCGTCACCGAACTGTTTGAGATGGATTTGCAGGGCAAATGTCTGGCAGGCATCGCCGACGGTTACAGCTATGCGCGAAAACTGGCACTCGGCATCGACATGGACTGCACCTATATCAATTCCGGCGTGCTGGTGATTGATACCGCCCGCTGGACAGCGCTGAATGCCTCAAAAAACATCATCGCCTATCTCAACAGCTTCCCCGAAAAACTGATCTATCCCGATCAGGACGCCATCAACGCGGTGCTGGCGCACGAAATCTTAATTTTGCACCCGCGTTACAATTTCATGTGGGCAATCTGTCAAAATGATATCCCCAAAATGCTGCGCAACATTGACCACTTCTATTACTCCGCCGAGGAACTGTCCGAAGGGCTGCAAGACGCGGCGATCTATCACTACGCCGGGCACGATATGTGGACCATCGACGGGCTCACGCCGGTTCACACAGACATGTTCCGCAAATACCGCAGGCTCTGCGACTGGCGGGACTGCCGTCGGCATTTTTCCAGCATAAGGAACGGGGTTCTCTGGCTCATGATTGACATCAAACGCAAGTTGCTGGGCATTCGCTGAGTCATTGCTTTTTCCCGAATCATATAAAGACGGTGACATTCCGTCAGGTGAAAACCTGCGAGATGTCACCGTCTTTTTTCATGAAATAAACGGTCGCAGCCGCGTTATTGATTATAACGGTTGAGTGCGCGGTTGACGGCGCTTACCACCGCTTTGATGGACGCGACATTAATGTTGCTGTGAACGCCCACGCCGAAGACGTTCGCTCCTTCGGGGGTCAACAGTTCCACATAGGCGCAGGCTTTGGCGTCCGCGCCGCTGCCAATCGCGTGTTCGTGGTAATTGAGGAATTTGAACTTGGGAAGATTGAGCTTCTTCATCGCGTCAAAGAACGCGTCGATGGGACCGTTGCCCTCTCCCTCAATCCGGATTTCCTCGTTGTGGCACTTGACGGTGCCGCTGAATCTGGTCACGGAAGTATCATCGTCCGCGGCATTGGTATTGTAGAGATCATGCCGTCCCAGCGCATAGGGGGAACGGGCGTGGAGATACTCCCGGTCAAAGATATCAAAAATTTCCTGCGGCGTGAGTTCCTTGCCCTTGGCGTCGGCGGCTGCCTTGACATAATAGCCGAATTCAGGGTGCATATCCTTGGGCATATAATAGCCGAACATCTGCTGCATGATGAACGCCGCGCCGCCCTTGCCCGACTGCGAATTGATGCGGATGATAGGTTCATATTCGCGTCCCACGTCGGCGGGCGAGATGGGCAGATAGGGAACCTCCCATTTCTCACTGTGCGATTCCGCCATATAATCGGTGCCCTTTTTGATCGCGTCCTGATGCGAACCGGAAAACGCGGTAAAGACCAGATCACCCGCGTAAGGCGTGCGCTCATGCACTCTCATACGGGTGCATTGCTCATACACGCGGCGGGTACGTTTGATATCGCTGAAATCGAGCTGCGGGTCAACGCCCTGTGTGAACATATTCAGTGCGAGCGTGACGATGTCCACATTGCCCGTGCGCTCGCCGTTGCCGAAGAGGGTTCCTTCGATACGGTCGGCACCCGCGAGCAAGGCGAGTTCCGCGTCTGCCACACCGGTGCCGCGGTCATTGTGGGGATGCACGCTGAGAATCACCGCTTCGCGGTGGGCAATATGCTTGCTGAAATACTCGATCTGATCGGCAAAGATATTGGGCGTGGAAAGCTGCACCGTGGAGGGGAGGTTGAAGATAATCGGATGCGCCTCGTCCGCGCCGATCGCCTCCGCTACCGCGTCGCAGATCGCCACGGCAAATTCCGGCTCGGTGCCGGAGAAGCTCTCGGGGCTGTATTCAAACCGGATATTCATATGACCGGTATCCATCTGTTCGGTCAGCTCACGGATGAGCTTCGCGCCGTTGACAGCGATTTCCGTAATCGCGTCCATGTCCTTGTGGAACACCACCTTGCGCTGAAGGGTAGAGGTGGAGTTGTAGAAATGCACAATGACATTCTTCGCGCCGTCAATCGCTTCAAAGGTCTTGCGGATAAGATGTTCTCTCGCCTGCACAAGCACCTGAATGGTCACGTCATCAGGGATGAGGTTGCGGTCAATCAGTGCGCGGAGATACTCATACTCCGTCTCGCTGGCGGAAGGGAAGCCCACTTCGATTTCCTTGAAACCCACCCGCACCAGTTCCTCAAACATCCGGATTTTTTCATCAACATTCATCGGGTCAATCAACGCCTGATTGCCGTCCCGCAGGTCAACCGAACACCAGATCGGCGCTTTTTCGATGAGCTTATCCGGCCACTCGCGCTGCGTGATCTGGGTAATGCGTCCGAAGGGCGTATACTTTTCATAGCCTTTCATCAATAAAACCTCCATGTATCCGTACATTTGCAACGGATTGTAGTTCAAACTGAATACCGCCACGACACGAAGGAGAGACAAATAAAAACCCCCGCCCCATCGCCGTTTTTACCACGGCAACAGGGGCGAGGAAATCAACATTCCACACGGTACCACCCTGATTCGGCAGCACAGTCCGCGCTCTTTTAACGCGTCTGCCCGCTGCCCTTGAACCTCTGACAAGGTTCTGACCTGTAACGCGGTCATACGTTCCGCCCTACCTTCCGGAGGATTTCGGACGGAAAACTCCGGGATGAGTTATACACGCAGCACAGGACGCCGGCTTTCCAGCAGCCGCCGACTCTCTGGGGACGCTGCCACTGCGTCTTGTTCCCTTCACAGTCTTTCCATAGGGGATTCAGCTTTCCTACTATTATAGGCATACCAATGTCATTTGTCAAGCCTTTTGTCAAAAAATCTATGTGACGGGGATGCTTTCGACCATCTGCCCTTCCACGATTTCGCGGAGCTGCTCAACGCCTTCGCCGGTCTCGGCGGAAAAGGGCAGCATGTGTCCTGCGTCCACTCCCAATTCATTTGGGAACGCCGCCAGACGTTCCCTCCGGGCAGTGGGCTTGAGCTTGTCGATCTTGGTGAGGACGACGACCATCGGATAGCCGCCCTCCATGAGAAAGTTCAGCATGGTCCTATCATCCTGCGACGGCGCGTGCCGTGCATCGATCAGCAGCACCACCAGCCGGAGGTCGCGTTCCTGCGCAAAATAGCCCTCGATGAGTTCCGCCCAGCGTCGCTTTTCCTCCGCGCTGACCCGCGCGAATCCGTAGCCCGGCAAATCCACCAGCCGGATGTTTTCCAGCCGGTAAAAGTTGATGGTCGCGGTCTTGCCCGGCTTGGAGCTGACGCGGGCAAGCGATTTGCGCCGAAGCAGTTTGTTGATGAGGGAAGACTTGCCCACATTGGAACGTCCCGCAAAGACCACCTCCGGCAGATCGCCGGGGGGAAGCTGCGCGGACGTTCCCGCCGCTCCCTCAAAAAAAGCGGTTTCCCATTTCACGTTACCTCACCCATCCTCTCTGTGATGATCATGCGGACGCCTCTGTGCCGTCGGGTGCAATCGCATCGGTAAAGGCAACCGCAAAGACTTCGTCAATCATTCTGACCGGCACAAACCTGATGCCTTCCTTTACCGCGTCGCTGAATTCATCCACATCCGACGCGTTGGCGGCGGGAATAATGACGGTCCTGATACCCGAACGCAGCGCCGCCATGCTCTTTTCCCGCAGACCGCCGATGGTCAGCACCCGTCCGCCCAGCGTGATTTCACCGGTCATCGCCACGTCGCCCCGCACGTGCCGTCCGGTCAGTGCCGAAACAATGGCGGTCGCCATCGTGATGCCTGCCGAGGGACCGTCCTTCGGCACTGCCCCTTCGGGGACATGAATATGAATATCCTTGGTTTTGTATACGTCCGCGTCAATGCCCAATTCAGCGGCACGGCGGCGGATACAGCTCATGGCGGCTTTGGCGGATTCCTGCATGACGTCGCCCAGCTTGCCGGTGAGCTCCACCTTGCCGCTGCCTTCCATGACCGCTACCTCGATTTCCAGCATTTCGCCGCCCACCGACGTCCACGCCAGTCCGTTTGCCATGCCGGGAATCAGATGGTCGGGCAGGTCGTCCCGCTTGTACTTGGCCTGTCCCATAAAGCTCTCCAGATTGCGGGCGGTAACGGAGATTTTTTCCGCCTCTCCGCCGACAATCTTTTTGGCGCATTTGCGGCAGAGAGAAGCAATTTCGCGCTCCAGACTTCTGACGCCCGCCTCCCGCGTATAATTGTCAATCAGCTTGGCAATCGCGGCTTCGGAGATACGGAACGTCTTGGCTGACAGTCCGCAGCGCTCACTCTGTTTGGGTACAAGATACTTGACGGCAATGCGCAGCTTTTCCTCGTGGGTATAGCTGGGCAGTTCGATGATTTCCATACGGTCGGCAAGCGGCGGCGGGATGGCGCCGACGTTGTTGGCGGTGGTAATAAACAGCACTTCGCTCAGATCGAGCGGGATATCCAGATAATGATCCACAAACGCCTTGTTCTGTTCCGGATCCAGCACCTCCAGCAGCGCCGACGTGGGGTCGCCCTTGTAATCACTGCCGAGTTTGTCGATTTCGTCGAGCAGCACCAGCGGATTCATCGTCCCCGCCTTGATGAGCGCGTCAGCAATACGTCCCGGCACCGAACCCAGATAGGTTCTTCTGTGACCGCGAATCTCTGATTCGTCCCGCACGCCGCCGAGGGAAACCCGCTGATACTTTCGTCCCATCGCTTCGGCAATCGAACGCGCTACGGATGTTTTTCCCACGCCGGGCGGTCCCGCCAGACAGATGATCTGCCCTTTGATATCCGGCACCAGCGCCCGCACGGCAATCAGTTCCAGAATACGCTCCTTGACTTTTTCCATGCCGTAATGATCGTGATCCAGCTGCCGTTTAACGGCACGGATATCGAGATTGTCGGTGGTTCTTTTCCCCCACGGCAGGGAGAGACAGGTCTCAAGATGTCCACGGATCACCGCTGCCTCTGAAGTGCCATAGGGGAGCTTGGCAAGCTTGTCACACTGGCGGTTGAGCATATCCTTCGCTTCATCCGGTGCTTCCAGCCGGGCGATCTGACCACGGAATTCTTCGGCTTCTCCCTCGGGGGAATCGTCCTCACCCAGTTCCTCATAAATCACCCGCAGCTTTTCTCTTAAATAATATTCCCGCTGGGTGGCATTGAGATTGGCGTTGACGGTCTGTTCGATCTCCTGCCCCAGACGCGACAGTTCCAGTTCGTTTTTGAAGGCGCGATAGAGCAGCATAGCCCGTCCTTTGTGGGACACGCATTCCAGTATCTGCTGCTTGACGGGGTTGGCGAAGGGATAGATGTAGGCTGCCGCGTCCATCACGCTGCCAAAATCCTTGGCACGGCATTGTTCGACAAACTTCATATCAAAGGCGGGCTGACCGTCATCGGTTTTGAGCCGTGGGATGATATTACGCATTATCTTTTCATATAACGAATGGGCGGACTCATCATCCTCGGCATCCTCGATCTCCTCCACGGGAATAATCCGCGCCATAGGAACGGCTGTACGCGGCAGCCGTTCGGCGTGAGCGCGGTATTCCGCCATGACGCGGACATGAATACCGTCGCCATCGGGATGAGGAAAGACCTGGGTAATCGTCGCCACCACGCCCATCTTCTGGGTCAGGTCCACTTTATCGCCTTCCTGTTCCCTGTTGTAATAGAACAGAAACAGACACCGGTGTTTTTCGGCAGCGTCAACCACCGCGTTCACGATTGGCTGCCCCGATATATCAAACTGATGGGGACAGTTGGGAAACAGTACCGCGTCGGGAACCGCCAGACAGGGCATCATGTGTGGATTGTTTTCATTGTTGTGTTCCATAAAAAAGCAATTCTCCTATGCATTGGTATCAACCGATAGCACCTTTGCGTCCAAAGGGTTCTTCTATTATAAATCATATCAAGAACGAATACAACCTCTTTTTTGCAACTTTTCCGCAGAAAGCTCTCACCAAGGCAGCCGCCTTCTCTCACACAAAAAAGAATCCGCTTCCCCTTTCCGAAAAAAGGGAGGGAAAGCGGATTTCTTCCAAAATCACGCGTCAAGCGCGTCAGTTGCGTCCTTGTCGAAGCGAGGCGTTACAGTAGGTTCCGCCTCACCGTCCACACATTCGCGGGTAATGAGGACTTTGGCAACATTCTCCTTGGAGGGAACCGAGAACATGATAGGCGTCAGAATTCCCTCGATCACACCGCGCAATCCACGGGCACCGGTCTTTTGGTCGAGTGCCTTTTCCGCAATGCGGGAAAGAGCGTCAGGCGTGAAATCCAGTTCCACATCGTCCATACGGAAGAGCGCCTTGTACTGCTTGACAATGGCGTTTTTAGGCTGGGTCATAATGGCGACCAGCGCCTCGCGGTCGAGCGCCTGCAGCGAGGTCAGCACCGGCAGACGTCCCACCAGCTCCGGAATAATGCCGAAATGCACCAGATCATGCGGAATGCACTTGGAAATCAGCTCGCTGTAATCGGCGTCCTCCTTGGTGCGGATTTCCGCGCCAAAGCCCATCGCGGAATTTCCCACGCGCTTTTCGATGATCTTTTCGATGCCGTCGAACGCGCCGCCGCAGATAAAGAGAATATTGGTGGTATCGATGGGAATAAATTCCTGCTGCGGGTGCTTTCTGCCGCCCTGCGGAGGGACATTCGCCACGGTGCCTTCCAGAATTTTCAGCAGCGCCTGCTGCACGCCTTCACCGCTGACATCGCGGGTGATAGAGGTGTTCTCGGACTTGCGGGCGATCTTGTCGATCTCGTCGATATAGATAATGCCGCGCTGGGCGCGTTCCACATCATAATCCGCCGCCTGAATCAGACGCAGCAGAATGTTTTCCACATCCTCGCCGACATAACCCGCTTCGGTGAGCGTGGTCGCGTCGGCAATCGCAAAGGGTACGTCGAGAATTTTGGCAAGCGACTGTGCCAGAAAGGTTTTGCCCACGCCCGTGGGTCCCAGCAGCAGAATATTGCTCTTTTGCAATTCCACATCGTCCGGGATGGGCGCGCCGCCGATGCGCTTGTAATGGTTGTAGACCGCCACGGACAGCGCGATTTTGGCGGCGTCCTGCCCGATCACATACGTGTCGAGATGCGCCTTGATCTCGGCGGGTTTGAGCAGGTGAAAATCCAGATCGTCCAGCGGATCGTCCTCATCATCCGCAAAGCGGTCGATATCATAGAACCCCTCCTGCTTGAAAACCTGTATGCAGGCGGCAACGCATTCATTGCAAATACAGGCGCCCATGCGGGACGATACCAGACGGACACCCTCGCTTTCCGTCTTGAAACAGAAGGAACATCTCAATTCTTCCGTATTGTTCCTGCTACGAGACATTCTATCAACCGTCCTATCGTTTGTAGATGACACGGTCGATCAAGCCATACTCTCTGGCTTCCTCGGCCGACATATAATTATCGCGCTCGGTATCGATGCAAATCTGGGAATACGGCTTGCCGGTCGCAGCCGCGAGCATTTCGTTGAGCTTCTTCTTGGTCTTGAGAATCTGATTGGCTTGAATCTCGATATCCGTCGCCTGCCCCTGCGCGCCGCCGAGCGGCTGATGAATCATAATCTCGCTGTTGGGCAGCGCCAGACGCTTGCCCTTGGCGCCTGCCGCCAGCAAAAACGCACCCATGCTCGCCGCCATGCCCATGCAGATGGTGGAAACGTCGCACTTGATATAATTCATCGTGTCATAGATCGCCAGACCGTCCTTGACCGCGCCGCCGGGGCTGTTGATATACAGGCAGATATCCTTTTTGGGATCCTGTCCCTCCAGATAAAGAAGCTGCGCGGTAACAAGACTCGCGGTCACACTGTTGATTTCGTCAAACAGCATGATAATTCTGTCGTTAAGAAGGCGGGAATAGATGTCATAGGAACGTTCGCCTCTGCTGGTTTGTTCTACCACATAAGGAACCAGACTGCTCATAGTCATCAATCTTCCTTTCCATATAAATAATGATCCTAAAAAATGCAGGAGTTTACGCCGAGCGGCGCACCGCCGCGGGAATTTTCCCACGGCGGCACGCCGTCCCACGATGCTACATTCATCCTATCACGCCGCAGACAAAAAATGTGTCGAATCGCGGCGAAAAAAATATTACTCGGCAGAAGGCGCCACATAGTTCGCGCTGTCGCGCACCACATCCACAGCCTTCTCCACCGCGACGTCCAGACGCAGTCCCTCCACAGGAACGATGGTCTTGACCTGATCGACCGGAATGTCGTAATTCTTGGCAAGATTGGCATATTCGTTCTCCACATCCTCATCGGACACGGCAACGGCTTCCAGCTCGGCAATCTTTTCAAGTGCCAGACGGAGCTTGACCTGACGGATCGCCTGCTCTCTGAACTGACCACGGAAGGATTCCATGTCAAGTCCGGTATAGGTGAAGTAGTCGTCCAGCTTCATACCGTTGGACTGGAGACGGTAAGAGAAGTCACGGACATTCTCATCCACCTTCTTATCATACATCACTTCGGGAATATCGGCGTCAAGCAGGTCAATCAGCGCGTCCATGAGCTTGTTGTCAGCGTCATCCTTTGCCTTTTCCTCCGCCTTGCGAAGCAGATCGGCGCGGATATCCTCCTTGTACTCGGCAAGGGTATCGAACTCGCTGACGTCCTTGGCAAATTCATCGTCCAGCTCGGGCAGCTCGGTCATCTTGATCTGATGAATCGTCACTTTGAAAACCGCGGGCTGACCGGCAAGCTCCTCCGCGTGATACTCCTCGGGGAAGGTCACGTTCACATCGAATTCCTCGCCGATGCTGTGACCTACCATACCCTCTTCAAAACCGGGAATGAACTGACCGGAGCCCAGCTTGAGGCTGTAATTCTCCGCCTTGCCGCCGTCAAAAGCTTCGCCGCCGCAGAAGCCCTCGAAATCAAACACAACGGTATCGTCCAGCTGAGCGGGTCTGTCGTCCACATCGACGGTACGGCTGTTGCGCTGCTGGATGTTCTTCAGCTCGCTCTCCACGTCCTCGTCGGTGACAACGGGCTCCGCTTTTTCGACGGTCAGACCCTTGTAGCCCTCAATCTTGACTTCCGGCTTGGTGATGAACTTTGCCTTGTAGACCACATCGCCGTCGAGAGAAACCACCTCGGCGGAATTGACGTCCACCACTTCCTCACCGAATTCGGTGACAACGAGATCGACGTTCTTATTGTAAAGGTTTTCCACGGCTTCCTGCGTAAAGACAGGACCGTACATTTTTTCAATCACATTCAAAGGAGCCTTGCCCTTCCGGAAGCCGGGCACATTGTAACGACCGACGTTCGCGCGGTAAAGCCGTTTCTTTTCGCTCTGAAGCTCCTGCGCGTCCACGGAAAATTCCACTTCATAAGTAGTAGCGTCGATTTGTGTCTTGTTGTTAATCATAATGAAAGTTCCTCCTCGGTTTCATATGGGAACAGTTCCTTTTGTTCCCTTTCATGATTTCACCATCGTAATGTGACCAATCAATTATAGCAAATCAAAATCGGTTTTTCAAGCACCTTTTCGCAAAATCTATAAAAGATTTGCAACATCGGCGATTGCCTGTCCGCCGGGACCGTCACTCAGAAGGAGCTGCGGCACAAAATTCACATGATCGGCTGCAATCAACCGCATTTCAATGCCTTCCCAGTTGCCGATGAAAGCCTTTCTGCCCGCCATACCGTGCAGATGCCCGTAGTAGCACCGCCGGATACCATAGCGGTGCAGCACCCCGGTAATCTCTTCACACACATAGTCGCCGTAGACGGGGGGATAGTGCAGAAACACCAGCGGCTCTCTGCCGGTCGCCAGCCCCGCCTGAATCGAGGCTTCCAGCCGTCCCACCTCCCGCAGCAGGACAATCTGTTCATCCGCCGGACAGTCGTAAGACCATCCCCGCGTACCGCAGATCACATAATCACCGTACTCATAGGCATTATTGAAGAGAATGCACATATCGTCAAAGCCGTTCTGCACCAGCCAGTTATCCATTTTGGTCTTGGTGGACCACCAGTAATCGTGATTCCCCTTCATGAGAATCTTGCGACCGGGCAGCGCGTGAAGAAAACCAAAATCCGGCAGCGTGTCCGTGAGCTTCATCGCCCATGAGATATCACCCGCCAGCACAACGGTGTCCTCCGGCTTGACGATGGCGCGCCAGTTGTCCTGAATACGCTGTTCGTATTTTTCCCAGCCGCCGAAGCGATCCATTTTTTTGTCCTCGCCGATGGAAAGATGCGTATCGGCCAGCGCAAAGAGTGCCAAGGGAATCACCTCCCGCTCCGGAAATCTGTTTGTTTTGTGCCGCGTCAGACAGACAGCATATCCAGCACCGCTTCCCGCATGGCAGCGCCTTCGCAGACACGGTCGAAACGGACAGCCTTGCCCTTGAGTCCGGCGAGCGGTGCAGGGATTGCCGCACCCGAAACCTCGCGCAGCGCTTCCAGCATGGCGAATTCGTCCTCACCCGTTTTGTCGGGAGCAATTGCACCCAGCACAGCGGGCGCAAACTTATAGGGGCTGGCGGTGGAAGCAATCACAGTGGGCAGCGTATCGCCGGTTTCACGGACATACTGGTCGTAAACGTTGAGCGCCACGGCGGTATGGGTATCCGCCAGATAGTGCCGCTCGGTAAAGACCTCCCGAATCGTGTTCTGCGTCGCGTTGTCATCACAGCAGCCTGCCCAGAACAGCGATTTCACCGCGTCCTTCACGTCGTCGTCCACCTCATAGCGTCCTTCGGCAGCCAGACGCTCCATCCAGCCCTTCACTCTCACGCTGTCGCAGCCGGAAAGGTCATAGATCAGGCGTTCGAGGTTGCTGGAAATGAGAATGTCCATCGAAGGCGAAATGGTCGTATGGAAGGGACGATTGCGGTCGTACACGCCGGTACGGATAAAGTCGGTGAGTACATTGTTGGCATTGGAAGCGCAGATCAGCCTGTGAATGGGCAGACCCATCTTCCGCGCATAGTAAGCCGCCAGAATGTTGCCGAAATTGCCGGTCGGCACCACCACATTGATGGGGTCGCCCTTCTGTTTGATCACGCCCTTGTTCATCAGGTCGGCATAGGCGGAAATATAATAGACAATCTGCGGCGCAAGCCGTCCCCAGTTGATGGAATTGGCGGAAGAAAACGCCATATTGTGCGCGGCAAGCTCCGCCGCGATATCGGGGTTGGTAAAGATGCGTTTCACGCCGGTCTGCGCGTCGTCGAAATTGCCCTTGATGGCGCAGACGCCGACATTTTCACCTTCCTGCGTGACCATCTGCCGCTTCTGAATCGCGCTCACACCCTCCACCGGGTAGAAGACAATGATGCGGGTGCCGGGTACGTCCTTAAAACCTTCCAGCGCGGCTTTGCCGGTATCGCCCGATGTGGCAACGAGAATGACGATTTCCTTGCCGTCGCAGGTCTTTTTGACCGAACGGGTGAGCAGATGAGGCAGCAGTTGAAGCGCCATATCCTTGAAGGCGCAGGTGGGACCGTGCCACAGCTCGAGGACAAAGCGGTTGTCCGCGATATCCACCACCGGCGCGACATCCGTGCCGCCGAATTTATCCGTATAGGCGCCGTCCACGCATTCGCGCAGTTCCTCGGCGGTAAAGTCGGTGAGGTACTTGCCGAGAACCTTCACAGCTCTCTCGCGGTAATCGGTTCCGGCAATCGCCAGCAGTTCTTCATGGGAGAAGGAAGGAATCGTCTCCGGCACATACAGACCGCCGTCGGGCGAGATGCCCGCCGCAATCGCCTGCGCCGACGTGACCTTCACCGAATTGTCTCTTGTACTGGTGTAATTCATCACAATAACCTCGATTCGTCATCCCTGTATCAGGTGTGGGTGGAGCGGGAAAGGGAGTTTGTAAAAATTTTAACAGATTTGCGTCCCGATGTCAACGGGAGGAAAAACAATTTATCACAACCCACAAAATTTTCCGATTTCCGCGCGGGGGTTTGGCTTTTTTATGATGACAGCTTCACCCACAGCGCCGGACGGACGGCAATATGACTGTCGGTCACAGGATTGCCGTAGCGACTCACACCGCCGATATAATGAACCGTTGCCGCGTGACGTCCCGAACCGCCCGGCGAACGCAGCCACCACGCCGACGCGCTCTTGTCCGCCAGACCGGGCATTTGGGCGCGCACCGCATAAGGTGTGGCGTAAACCTTGCGCTCGATGCCGAAGGTAAAGAATTCTTCCATCTCCGGAAGGCTCAGGAGAAACACCCGATCCTTTGTGGCAGCGCCGCCGGGGGTGTCATATCGGGTGTTGTCCGGGTTGACGAGGTTGACCCGCAGAATCGCCGCCTTTTCCTCATCGGTAAAAGAAGAATGGAAAAAATCACCGTTGAGCCATGCCCGCAGGGAAGAGCCTTCCCATGTCACATCTCCGGACGGCACGTGATAGGGCAGACATTCAATCATCTTATCCGCGACCAGCAGCGCACATCCCTCCCGCACCGCGAGTACCAGCCACCGCAGCGGCAGAATTTCCCCATCCGCGCCCTGCGGATAACGTCCGAATTCGATTTTTTCGCCGATTGCCGTCGGATTTGCCATCAGGCTTCACTCCTGTCTTGATCTGTCATTATAGAAAAAAGCGGCAGAGGAAAGGACGCGTATGCACCCTCTCCCCCGCCGCCGGATACCCCGGAATCGGGTCGGTCAGCCGATTCCCGTCCACACATTAATCAATGCTCACCACGCCGCTGATCCGTGAGAGCTTGCCCACAATCTGCGCGAGGTGTTCCCGGCTGCTCACGGTAATCGTCGCCGTAATCACGGCGCCGCCGTCCTTCAGCTCCCGGGAATTGAGCATATGAATGCCGATGTGCATCATGGAAAGCTGGGTGGTAATGTCGGCGAGAAGTCCCTTGCGATCCAGACAGGAAATGTGCAGGGTCGTCTTGAATTCGCGGCAGGTACTCTCTCCCGCCCAATACACCGGGATCCAGCGTTCGGGATGCTCGCAGGCGGAAATGTCAGCCGGGACATTGGAACAGCTCCGCTTATGCACCGACACACCATAACCCCGCGTAATAAAACCGATGATCTCGTCGCCCGGCAGCGGGTGACAGCACTGCGACATCTTGATCTGACAATGCTCCACGCCTTCCACGCAAACGCCGAAATCGCCTCCCTCGGTATTGTGGCGCTGCTCCGGCGGAGGCACTGTCACCGGCTGCTGCGGCTTGACCACGATACGGTCGTAATCCTCACGGATACGCGGCATAATGCGCGTCATCACAATGCCGCCAAAGCCGATCGCCGCGTAAAAATCCTCCACGGTTTCCACATGCGCCCGGCGCATCTGTTCCTGCATGAACTCGTCGAATTTGTCTTCGGGAATCGTCAGCCCCGCCCGCTTCATTTCGCGTTCAAACTCGGCGCGACCTTCGACTATGTTTTCGGCACGGCGCTCGTTTTTGAACCACGAGCGGATCTTGCTTTTCGCCTGACTGGTGCGCGCCATATTCAGCCAGTCGCGGCTGGGACCGTTCACAATCTCCTTCGTGGTCTGGATTTCCACCACGTTGCCGGTGTGAAGCACCGTATTGATGGGAACGATGCGCCCGTTGAGCTTGGCGCCGATCATGCGGTGTCCCACCTGACTGTGAATGGCATAGGCAAAGTCGATCACCGTCGAGCCGGAAGGCAGCACCTTGACTTCGCCTTTGGGTGTGTAGACATAAATTTCGTCCGGCATGAGATCATTCTTGATCAGCGTGATCACGTCGGCGCTGTCGCTGTCCATCTGACTCTCGATCATCTCACGGATCCAGACAATCGAGCGCTCAAACAGCAGGGCGCTGCTGCCCCCGCCGGAAGCCGCTTCGCCGGTCTTGTATTTCCAGTGCGCCGCGATGCCGTATTCCGCCGTGCGGTGCATATCGCGGGTGCGAATCTGCACTTCAAAGGGAACCGCCACGGCATTGGGATCGCTGCTCTTGCGCATGACCGTGGTATGGAGCGACATATACCCGTTGGATTTGGGTGTGCTGATGTAGTCCTTGAAACGGGTGGGCAGAAACGTGTAGGTATTGTTGACCACGCCCAGCGCCGCGTAACACTCCGCCACCGTATCCACAATCACGCGCACCGCATAGATATCATAGATATCCTTGAAGCTCTTGCCCTGCACGATCATCTTGTGATAAATGCCGTTGACCGATTTCACACGTCCCGACATGGTGACGTTGGGAATCATCTGCACCAGCTTGCCGTAAAGCTCCTGCTTGATGCTCTCCAGAAACGCCTCCCGGTCGGACTGCTGCTCCGAAAGCATATCGCAGATTTCCTTGTACACGTCCGGCTCCAGATAGCGCAGCGACAAATCCTCCAGCTCCTCCTTGACCTGACGGATGCCGAGCCGGTGCGCCAGCGGCGCGTAAATTTCCATGGTTTCCCGCGCGATATCCCGTTGCTTCTGCGGATACATGGCGCTGAGTGTGCGCATATTGTTCAGACGATCCGCCAGCTTGATAATCAGCACACGGATATCCTTGTTGCTGGCGATCAGCATACGGCGCACATTTTCCGCCTGATGCTCCTCACGGGTCTTGAAGCCCATTTTACTCAGTTTGGTCAGACCGTCGATGATCTGGGCAATGATGCTCCCGAAATTCGCCTCGATCTCCGCCGATGTCACGGGCGTATCTTCCACCACATCATGCAGCAGCGCCGCCACCACACTGTCCGTGTCCATGCCCAGCTGCACCAGGATATTCGCCACCGAAATCGGGTGGACAATATACGGTTCACCCGATTTGCGGGTCTGACCCGCGTGCGCCTGATTGGCAAAAAGATACGCCTTCTCAATGGCAGCCATATCGTAATCCTTGCCGCTGAGGGAAATCGTATGCACCAGTTCATCGTATGACTGATACGCTTCTACCACATTGTCGGTAAAATCACGCTCATTAAACTGATCGGGCAGTTCGACAGAACGTGTCTCCTGTGTTTTTTTCATCTTGTCCTGTTTTCTTCCAATGCCATCTGCCATAGGTTTCCCTCCTCCAAATAAAATTCTTCTTCCTCTCTTCAATAATCATTGCATTCCATCAAAAACAATAGCATGGCATTATTATTACATATTGATATATCCGACGTTTTTAGCGGTTGGGGTTTCTTCCAGGGCAATTTTTTTGCCGGATGCCTCCAGCGACTCAATCCGCCAGATGCCCCCGTCATTTTCCTCTGTCAGAAGCCCTCCTTCCGAAAGCATCTGTACGGCTGTCAGCAGTTTTCCGAAGCTGATTCCTCCGCGTTTCATGCGGCACGCGAGTACGTCCTCGCTGCCGCGATAGCCCTTGACCGCCGCGCGATATACGGTTCCCACCTCGCTGCGGGTGGGTCGCAATTGGTTGCGCACGTCTTCCGGTAACAGCTCGCCCCGCATGAGCGATTCAAACAAGTACCGTCCGTCACTGATCTCCTGAAAACGGGTCTCGGAAAGCCGCATATCCCGCACGACTACCGTCAGGCTTTCGCGTTCGCGGTAAATAGATTTATCCAGCGTGACCACCAGATCCACCACATCGCCCACTTCATACGCAAAATCCTCACTGGCTGTGGCAAATTTCATGGCGGTCATGACACAGCCGCCCCGCTCCAGCGTCAGCTTCTGATGCTTGCCGCCGCCCGCGCCGTAGATATCCACAATCCGGAGCCCCATCACCGCGATCATCGGGACGGGATTATCGGCGCCGAACGGTTCCAGTACCTCCTGCGCCCCGCAAAGCGCGAGGGTAATGCCCGAAGGCGGCAACTGACAGTCGATTTTCAACACCGGGACGGGCATTTGGGGATATTCCCGCGCGGCATAGGCATTGATCGCACGGCGAAAGTCCTCGATATGTTCGGTTTTCAGACTCAGTCCCGCCGCCAGCGTATGCCCCCCGTAGCCGGTGAGCCATTCGGCGCAGGACGCAATCGCGTGGTAGAGCGAAAAGCCCTCGACGCTTCTGCCGGATCCCTTTGCCACCCCGTCGTGTGTTTCATCGTAGGAGATAATGATACAGGGCTTGCCGTACCGCTCACAAAGGCGGGACGCAAAAATGCCCATCACACCGCGGTTCCAGTTCTTCCCCGCAATGACCAGCACCCGATCGTAAAGCAGCGACGGGCGTTCCCGCACCATCTCCGCAAAATCCTTGGCAATCATCTGTTCGATGGCCTGGCGCTCCCTGTTTTCATCGTTGAGTTCCTCCGCAATCGCCACCGCCTCGTTCTCGTCGTCGGTAATCAGCAGCCGGACCGCCCGTTCCGCGCTGCCCAGACGTCCCGCCGCGTTGAGTCTCGGCGCGATGACAAACGCTACGTTGGTGGAAGTCACGGATTTGCCCCCCAGTGACGCCAGTTCCATCAGCGCCTGCAAACCGATGCGCTCGGTATTGGCGAGCATACGCAGACCCCGGCGCACCAGTCGCCGGTTTTCACCTGTCAGGCTCACCACGTCCGCCACCGTACCCAGCGCGACCAGATCGCCGCAGTTTTCCAGCACCGCCATACTGTCGCCTTCCAGCGCGCACACCAGCTTGAAAGCCACGCCCACGCCGGCATACTCCACAAAGGGACACTGGCTCCCGCAACGGTGGGGA
>CAMJHU010000001.1 GCA_946405565.1 uncultured Clostridia bacterium | reverse complement strand
CCTCAAGTTTTTTAATTTTATCAGATAATTCATTGACTTGACTTGCTATATCTCCTTCTAGAGAATTTATATCTACACCACTAGATTCACAAGTTGATATGATATTGTTTAGGTTTCCTTTAAGTTTTGCTATCATCTCATCTTGTAAAGCGGAAAAGCGGCTGTTCCCTACGGAACAACCGCTTTTTCCTGTTTTGGATTCCACACGCAAATTCACCGCGGCACGGTTCACGATTCCGTCTCAGCCGGAGGTACATTCCGTTCGATGTTCTGCTTCATTTTCTCCATAAATTCGGCAATGGACAGGTTGCCATTGTATGCCGGACCGCCTTCCATCGAAAAATCGAGATTCATATGAATCGTGCTCATATAGTTGTACTTGGAAATCACTTTATCGCTGTAATTGACGGCGATGGGACGGTAATAGGCTTCAAAGGTCGCGGGACGGAACCATTTGCTTTGGACGATATCCCGTAAAAAGGCGTTATATTGGTCGTTGTAATAGCCGTCTGGAAGAATGACCTGAAGCATAATCGGATTATCCTGCTCGATGCTAAACTCGAAATGAGATGTAAAATAGGGCGAAACCTCGGTAAGACCTCTTCCCGGCGTGTTCCAGGAATAAATCGCGCCCATGACAATCTCACAGTCGTAAGGGATAAATACGGCTTTTCCGTCGCTCCCCCGGAAGTAGACAAAATAGTTGTTATAATTGCAGCGCAGATCATCCATATTACCCATCGCGAAATTAATGGCTGTAAAGCGCGAAAGCCAGTCGGTGTCGATCACGCTTTCCAGTTCCTCTCTGGTCACCTGGGGACGGTTGACCACTTCGATCAAATGGCGCAGGCTTTCATGTTCAGAGGTGAGGATATTGGTGTGCAAGTCATAATTGTAATATTCGGATTTATCCTTTTTCACAACGCCATAGGTGGTATACGGACGAAAGGTGGCAAGTGAAGTTTCCGTGCCTTTGGCTTTATACAAATCGCCGCCCCAGTCTCGCGGTAAAAAATATCGTCTTATAAATGTCTCGTCTACCGGTTCAAACAACCGGAAAATTCCCATCTTACACCCTCGGATTGAGAGGGTGGTAAGCCGGCATTGCTGCGCGGGTATGCCATTGGAACGGAACACCTCATGAACATAACTGTTGCGCACATAGGTATTGTCGGCGGTCTGGTTCCATTTCAGCTCCATGGTTTGCAGCGTGGCAAAGGTTCGGTTTTCCCGTTTTTTCCGTTCCTGCTTACTGTTCCATACCCGTGTTTCCAATCCGTATTCATTCGTATCGTCAAAAGTCTGATTAAAACTAATAAGAAGATTGGTCAGATTGTAAACGCCCAGAACGTCATTGTAAAAATTGCAGCGGGATTTGGCGCCCTTCATGCGAACGCCCACTTCCTCGATGACGTACTTCTTACCGTTGATCGTAAAGGTAACGCTGTCGGCGATACGATAGGTGGTGGATTTGGCACCGACCTGGCGGTAGTATTCGTATTCTCTCTGAATATCCGCCACCTGCTCCTTGCTCATATGAAGCTCGATTTCCACCAGGCTGTGCGGATCAAACAATTCCTGATAAATCGCCTGCTCGTCTATCGTCACGGATGGTTGATCCACCAGAATGCAGTCCTCTGACAGCATATCAGCGGGAACCCGCGCCATTGTGAGGATACCCAGTAGCAGGCATCCGGTGACGAGACATGCCGCGATTTTCATCATCGTTTTCATCGGTCAGACCTTCTTCAAGTCATTCAGATATGAATGAGATAGGCGGTTTTGGCGGGAATATTCAGACCACTGCCAAAATCGATTGTCTGCCCTGTCAGCAAATCGGTACCGCTTCCCGCGCCTGCGTCAAAATGCGCCACATAGGGAGCATTATCCATGTTCAGGGCGAAAATTACGCGGTGTCCGTCAAATTCACGGCGGAATACCAACTGCCTAGAGTTGATGTGAAGCTGCTTATAGCTGCCGCGGCAGAGAGCGGGAGATGCCTTACGCACCGCATAGAGATGGCTGACAGTTTCCCAGAGGGTGTTGTTACTCTTGGCGGATTCCGCCCGTTCGGCAGAAAACGCGGGACGCAGCGCGTCATCGCCTTGACCCTTGTCACCGCCGATGCCAAATTCGCTGCCATAATACACCGCGGGAATACCCGGCATAGCAAAAAGCAATGCATAAACCAGCGGGAGATTGGTCTTGTCGGTGAGAATGGAGGAAATACGAGTCACATCGTGATTATCCACAAAGGAATAAAGATTCTTGCCTTTGTAAATCGTCCACTGATCATCGGCAAACTGACGGTTAAGGGAATAGCCGATTTCGTGCATATTGGCGGAATTGAAAGAAGAATACAGTCCTTTGTAGCACTCGTAATTGGTCACGGAATCCAGCATGGCGTCGTTGCACCAGATGTTGTAATCGCCGTGGAGACACTCGCCCAACAGGAAGAACTGCGGCCAGCGGTCTTTACAGAAGGTGCGCAGCTCACGCAGGAAGTCACGATCCAAGCAATAGGCAACGTCAAGACGCAGACCGTCAATGCCGAATTCATGCACCCAGCCTTCAATGCAGCTGAAAATATGTCCTCTGACACTCGGATTGCGGAGGTTGAGCTTGACAAGGTCATAATGCCCCTCCCAGCCCTCATACCAGAAGCCGTCGTTATAATTCGAATTGCCGTCGAAATTGATATTGAACCAATCTTTATAGGGCGAATCCCAGCGATGCTGTTTCACATCGTTAAACGCCCAGAAATCGCGTCCCACATGGTTAAACACGCCGTCGAGAATGACCTTGATGCCACGCTGATGCAGCTTCTCACAGACTTCAAAGAAATCGCGGTTGGTACCAAGCCGACGGTCAATCACACGGTAATCCGCCGTATCGTAGCCATGCTTGGTGGATTCAAACACAGGTCCGAAATACACCGCGTTGGCGCCCAGCTCACAAAGATAATCGACATAGGGCAGCAGCGTTTTGAGTTTGCCGGTCGGAGCGGAAGTGAAGTCATTATAACGGTTTTCGCCGCAGAAACCCAGCGGATAGATGTGATAAAAAGCGGCGTCACGATACCAGTCCGGGGCATCGAGCGCATTTTCCCGTGCCTTCACGCGTTCCCGGATAGAGGAAACCGCATTTTCCGCGACATCCGCAGTCTGTTCCGCCGTTTTTGCCAGAGCAACCGACGCGGCTTTCTTCTTCTTTTTGGGCGGTGCGGGCACATGGTTATCGCCCGGATACACCTGCCGCCAGTCGGAACGCAGGCGGTCACAGGTATGGAGAATATCATAGGACTGCCATGTGGGATAGAGCGGAGACTCCAGCAATCCCTTATTCAGACAATCGACCACATGACGTATCTCATAGGTATATTTCTTTTCAAGGCTGTCCTCATCACTGTATTCCCGGATAATTTTGCCGTCACGAATCACATACGCGCTGCGGGCACAGTTGAATTCGGGAATCACTACCATACCCTCCGCACCGGTGATTTCCGCGTGATGACTGTCGTACTCGAAGCCGCAGGAAATCGAAGCGGTACCGCCCTTATAAAATTTCATCACAGCGGAGGACATCCAATCAATGCCGTTCTCACAATGAACGGATGTGGAGCGGATATCACCGGGACGTCCGCCCAGCAGCCACTGCGACAGGAAGATGGTATAAATGCCCAAATCCAGCAGCGCGCCGCCGCCCAATTCGGGCGCAATCAGACGGTCCTTGGTATCATACTTGGTCTTGCGCGAAAAAGAAGCATTGACCTCCTTAACCTCTCCGATCAGACCCTCACCGATCCAGTCATACGCATTGACGATAGCAGGCAAGAAGCGTGTCCACATCGCTTCCATGAAAAAGACCTTCTTTTTCACTGCGGCGTTGATTACCATTTCCGCCTGTTTGGCATTGAGCGCCATCGGCTTCTCACAGAGAACCGCCTTATTGGCGCAAATGGCGGCAAGCGCTGAGTCGGCGTGATCGGTGTGTGGTGTACCGATATACACAATATCCACGTTTTCATCCCGAACCATGGCATCTACATCGTCATATGCGAGAGCGATACCGAATTCCGCAGCGAACGCCTGCGCACGCTCCATACTGCGCGAACAGACCGCGCTCGCCTCAGCATAATCCGTGAGCGCCAGCGCCTTGCAGAACGTATGGCAAATCCGACCGGTACCGATAATGCCAAAACGATATTTTTTCATAGAAACTTCACCTCATAAATGGTTGCATGTAATTTTTATGATATCATTATTATCGCCAAATGTCAAGGTATGATTGATGAAGAATTTGTGGATAATAGAATAATGCCCTTAACCAAACAAAATCGCATCTCTGTCTGATAGACAAAGATGCGATTTGATTGATTCATCCTGCAATGCCGGTCAAAGCATTATCACGCCAGACCTGCTTTTTTGAGATTCTTATTATGCTCGTTGAGCGTCTTGGCAAAGTAGAAATTGCCTTCCGCGTCGGAACAGAAATACAGATAACTCGTCTTGTCATGATACAGTACCGCTTCGATAGAATCGAGACTGGGACTGCAAATCGGACAAGGCGGCAGACCTTTCAGTCGATAGGTATCGCATACGCCAAGGTTATTGTTGATCCAATCATCCTTTTCCGCCTGTGTCAGCTTATCGGAAGCTAGCAGTTCTTTCTTGGTCGCATACGGATACCACCGCGTCGCATCTGACTGCAACTTACCACCCGTGCCGCTGTTTTTGTTCTTCAGACGGTTCTCAAACACCGAAGCCACCATATAACGATCCTCGGATTTACTCGCCTCACGTTCGACCACCGACGCCAGACGCACCACTTCGTCCATGCTCATGCCGATTTCCTTGGCTTTTTCGGCATATTCCTCGGTCCAGTGCTTGCCGAATTCGCCCAGCAGACGGTTGACCGCACTCACGGACCCTTCGCTCAGATAGAAGTTATAGGTATCCGGGAAAAGGTATCCCTCCACCTTATAGGGGCGGTCTTTCGTTTTCACTTCCGACAGGAATTTCTGCGTGAATTCGCCTTCTCTCGCGGTTTTCATAAAATTCTCCGCTTCACACACACTGTTATCCTCCATCAGTACCGCCACCTGCTCGATGGTCAGTCCTTCCGGAATCGTAACGGTAATGGTGCTCTTATCCGCACCCGCGGGAAGCCGCAGCTTTTGCAGCAATTGATTGTAGTCGGATTTTGGATTGAGTGTGAAGGTACCCGCCTTAAAGCCGGTATTTTTCTTGGAAATCTTGGCGTAGGTCTTGAAGAAGAAGGGATATTCAATCACGTTGTTCTGTTCAAGGATTTCCGTAACCTGATCGAGATCAGCGCCCTTGGGTACATCCACTTCAAAATCGGTCGTCCCCTCCTTGTTCAGCGCAAACATATCGTTGACGCCCACAATCAGATAATACGCCAGCAAAATCGAAATGGAACAAACCACTGCGGCATACACCAGCGCCACAATACAGCCGCGGTTTTTGCGACGGACGAATTTCTGACGGCTGCGAAGCTGACGCGGCGCCAGTACACCATCATCCTGTATCTGGTAGGTGTCACCCACGCTGCTGGTCACGATCCGACGCGGAGATGCCGTTGCGCCATCCGATATCACCGATGCCGTTTCCCGCAACGATTCGGTCTGCCGCACGGCAGGCATACTGGTTTGTGCCTGCTGAATCTCCTGAAGCGTCACATCATTATCGTAATACTCCTGATCGGAAATATTGACCCGGAACGAACTGCCACGAGCCGCATAACCCTGTCCGCGTGAAGCAGTCCCGGACGTTCCCCCACGTTCATAACGCGCATATTCACCGCTGACCAAATTCTGGGAAGACGCCGATGAGGTAGGACGCTGCGACGGTGCGGGACGCTGCGCGGATGCAATCGGACGCTGCGACGGTGCGGGACGTTGCGCGGATGAAGTCGGACGCTGCGACGGTGCGGGACGCTGCGCGGATGAAGTCGGACGCTGCGACGGTGCGGGACGCTGCGCGGATGAGGAAGGCGTCTCTCCATGTTGTCTGGCGCGTTGCGCGGCGCTGACGGGAGAACCCGTTCGGCGGGCACCGATGTATCCCTCATCGCCGCGGGACTGTGAAGAAGATGACGACGCACTGCGCCGGGGATCGCGTTGACCTTGCGTTGAGGCGCTGTGACGGCTCTTGTAAGCACCGTCTTCGTCAATCCCTTTGTAATGATCGCTCATATCCAATACCTCCCAATAGGTTGTATCATTCGCCGCGAAAACGGCGGTCACATAGACTTCCGGCGCACAGACCGACCTTCGGCACAGCGTCGGAGATATTTTTCGGTGATCAGGCGATCCACCGCTCTGTCATAATGCCCGTGGGGCAACTTATATTCAACGCAGTCACTGTAACAAAGTCCCACTGTCCATCCGCGGTATTCCGAAAGAAATCGGTCATAATAACCTTTGCCATAGCCCAAACGATAGCCCCAGCGGTCAAAAGCAAGACCCGGCACAATGCAAATCGGATGAGATGATCCTTGATAAAGCCGCTGCGGAAGCGCTTCCGGTTCGGGTACCCCGAAGGTACACGGCGTCAGTTCCTCGAGAGATTCAATATAATAAAAGGCCATTTGGCGCGTACCGTCGATACAGCGGGGACAAGCCACGCGTTTCCCTTCGCTCAGGGCCACACGGATAATCTCACGGGTATCCACTTCAATCGCGGTGGACACATAGGTAAGAATCACACTGCTGCGGGTATAGGAGGTGCTGTGCAAAAAAGTATCCCGGATGATCTGATCGGCAGACACTTTTTGTGCCGGGGTCATGCCTCGTCGAATATCCTTCATCTGCTGCCGCAGGGCGCTTTTAACCTGTCTGATATCTTCTCTCATGGCTGATAAACCGCGTCAGAGACAGCGGTCGCCGCTTCAGGACCGAGCAGCACATTCACCAGTTCACACCCGAAATTCACGGCATAACCCGCGCTCTTGGCGGTGGTTATGCCGTTATCGGTAACCACGGGTTTGTCGGATACGCGGCGGCAGTTGAGTTCATTCTCATAGCCCGGGAAACAGATAGCGACGCGTCCTCTCAGATAACCGCGATGCCCCAGAATCGAAGGGGCAGCACAGATGGCGGCAATGTGAATGCCGTTTTCATAGCAATATTCCAGCGCCGCCTGCACATACTCGGACTTCTCCAGATTCAGTGTGCCGGGCATTCCGCCGGGCAGCACGATCATCTGCGCATCTGTCATATCCATCTGCTCCGCCGTAATATCCGCCGCGACGACCACACCGTGCGAACCTCTCACCGCTTCGCCGGTCACGCCCACTGTGACCACATTTACACCCGCGCGCCGCAGCATATCCACCGGTGCCAGCGCTTCCACTTCTTCAAAGCCCTCTGCGAGCATCACATATACCATATCGAAAACCTTCCTTTCGGTGTTTTTGTTTTCTGTTTTACCATTTGACTATCTTACCGGTTCCTAATCCAGCGGCAACCCCAGATAGGGCGCACGCGAACCTTCCAGCGTAATGACGGAAACCGGGTTTTTGCCGTCGTTGCGGGAAATCATCGCAAAATCCAGCACTTCCCCGTACTTCTCAAAAAAGCTGTCACACACCGGCAGCCGGAAAATAAAACGCTGCGCCTTCGGATAGCTTTGCAAAATCCGTTTGAGAAGCGCGGAAGCAAAATAGTCGCGCACGATAAATTCGCTGACACGCACCGTGTCACCTTCCGGGTGACAAAACGCGTAACCGCTGTCACCCTGATATGTCAGCGTAACAACGTGTCCCCCCTCCTGCTCGTGACTCCCCACGGCATATCGGAAAGCGGGCAAATCCCAGTTGACATATCCCTCGCGATCCACCAGCATATGGCGGCGGAATTCGCAGACCTCGCTCAGTTTCATCATCGTATCGCGCGGCGTACCGGGCACCACGATCCGGTTGCGGCAAAGATACCGCAGATCCGCCCGATCCATATATACCATACGCACCTGATAGCCGCGATAAAACCCCTGCTTGCTGTAATAACGGAACAAATGCGGCTCCGCAGGGACGGTAAGGGTATACTTGACGCCGCGTGACCGTCCCAGCCTGCGCGCGGTTTCAATCAGCGAAGCCATGATTCCCTGCCGCCGGTAATCCTCACGGGTACAGGCGGCATAAAGATACTGCGCCGGAGCCAGTCCCCCGTCCTCCGAAACCCCCGCGGGCAGCAGATGCAGCATGGCCACCGGGCGGCGGATCGCTTCATCGACATAACAAAGACAGTGGTCGGGCGCATAACGATGGTCAAAGAAGTAGCGGACGGTTTCATCGCTGTCGCCGAAACAGGCACGCCAGAGCCGCATGAGATCACTTTTCATGCTGTCCTGCGGAAAGAGTATCATGCCTGTGCCTCCCTTGTATCCTGAACCATGTATTTTTCAAGAAGGAACGACGGATGATAGGATAGTTTGGATTTCCGAAGTCCTTCACGTCCCATATCTTCCTCCCGGTTGACATATTCATACGATGACAATCGATGCAAGGCAAACTGCTGATTGATCATCCCATAAGCGCCGTTGTAACCGGTATCCGCTTTTTCAAAATGCGTCACGAACACCTTGAACACCTTCGGCTGAAGCGGTTCACCGATGGTCAGAGCAACGATTTTTCCCCCCACGCGCAGCAGACCGCCCATGAGTTCCAGCCGCTCAAATTCCGACAGCGCCAGCACAATGGCGGCATTTTCGGTGACAAGCTCCTGCGCCTGCTGCGGGTCGGATTCCGCCGCCACTGTCTTGGCAAGCCATTCGTCCGCAAACGCGATACATTCCGACGTGTTGCCCGAAGTGATGTCCTCGTATTTCCAGTCAGGATAAGCGCGCACAAACTGACTGATGTGGCTGCGTTTGGCGTGATATTTTTTGCCGCCCAGACGAATCAAATCCTCCGTGCGGTACATGTAGTCAAAATCATCGCGGGAGGGGGCAATGGTAAATTCGCCGGGAAACGCGCTGCGCAATTCCTCACACTGCCATTCCTCTACGCAGCTGAGCAACAGCGGACAGCCTTCCGCCGAGGCATCTTCCCGCAGCGCTTCGATACAAGCCCGAATATCATAATCCCTGCCCAACGGGTACATATAATACCGCTGTCCCGCATGGTCTATGCCGCGTGCCAGCAGGGCATTGGAAAAATGTGTCGCCTCGGAATGATACGCATCCTTCCACAGATAGAAGGTGGCAAAGGAACAGAAACAGCCTCTATACGCGGTTCCCTGAAATACCGCATCAACCCATGCTTTATCATCCAGCGACAACCGATGAAAATTCAGTGATTGGATCACACATCAGCCGCCCTTTTTACAAGTTTTACAAACACGCCCATACGTCGTGGGAAATGGCCTCCATGGCACGCGGCACACCGTTTTCGCCGCACGCCACCACCTGCCAGTCCAGCCGACGGGCGGCATACAGCGCCGATTCCCGGCAGGCTCGCTGAAACGTGACGTCTGCCTCGTGGATATCCTTGCGGGATTCGTTGCCGCCGTAGCGTTCCGACATCAACCGCTGGGAGACTTCCGGCGGCATATCGAGATAGATGACCCGATCGGGACGGGGCAGCGCCAGCAGCCGATATTCATACTCTTCCAGCCAATCAAGAAATGTGTCCCATTCTTCCCGGGGGAGCTTGGTCATCTGATAAATCGCGTTGGAGGTAGTATAGCGGTCGGCAACAATCATCACACCGTTTTCATAGTCTGCCCGCCAGTGTTTCAGATAGGCGGCATAACGGTCCACGGCATAGAAACTTGACGCAGCGTAGGCATTCACCGCGTCGGGCGTGCCGCCGAATTCCCCCGCCAGATAACTTTTAACCAGCGCGGAAGAGCTTTCCGCGTAATTGGGGAAAGAGATATGATTCACAGGAATCCCTTCCGCTTCCAACCGGCGGCAGAGCAATCCGGTCTGCGTCGCCTTCCCGCTGCCGTCCAGCCCCTCCAGCACAATCAACCGACCCTGTTCCACCAAAACACCCCTTTATTCAAGCGCGAAGCGCTTCCGAAATTCTTCTTTCTTCTTTATGCTGTATTCTTTATTTTATTGCGGTTCCTTCGGGGACAATGTCGTCCACAAAGATGACCTGACAGCCGCAGGCGTTGTTGGTTGCCGCCAGCAGCATACCATTGCTCTGCACGCCGGAGAAGCGGGCAGGGGCAAGGTTGGCAACGACAATGATCTTCCTGCCGATCAACTGTTCACAGGAATAATCATGCTTGATGCTCGACACAATCACCCGTTCTTTGATGCCGTCGAACAGCGTGAGCTTAAGGCAGTTGGCGGACTTGCGGATTTCCTGCGCCTTGACAATTTTACACACGCGAAGATCAATCTGCGAGAAGGTGTCAATGTCGATTTCCGGTTTAATATCCGCCACCGGGTCGGGATCGCCGTACACCTTAGCGGGCGCTTCTTCGACTTCCTCCACCGGCGGATTGTCCAGCGCAGCTTCCTCCTCGGTCTGGGGATAAGAGAAATCTAGCAGCTTCACATAGCGTTCGGGGTCGATGGCATAGAGGAAGAGATACAGGCGAGGACCCTTTTCACGATCGATAAGCAGCTTGTAGACGCTCTTGAAGAACGCGCCCTGAAGCTTTTTGAGTTCCTTGTCAGTGACGGCGGACACATCGTACACCCGCTTGGGGATATCGTACAGCTCGGTATTGAGTTCATCGAGTGAATAACCGCCCTTGACAATGTAGTCATGCAGCAGTTCCACCGCCTTCTTCTCCTCTTCGGAGAGCGTCTCGTACACCGCAAAATTCCGGGTCGCGCGCAGCTTGTTGACCTGATCGGGGGCACACTGTTCCAGCCAGTACTTCGCCCTGTCGAGACGGTCGGCAAACTGTTCATACTTATAGGGCGTGCCGATCTTTTCAAACACGGTCTCCAGCATGGGGACATTGAAATCCACCACCGAACCGAGCTGCACCAGCAGGCTCATGGGAACGGTTTCCACCGTGCGGTCGCCGACGGTGGTATTGAACATAATGGATTTGACATACTCGTCCGCACTGCCGTCGCGCACCGCGTTGTACATTTTATCGAATTCAAAATACTGCCGCAGAATGCCGTCGTCAAAGCAGAAGTCAAACGCCTTGAGCGGCTCGGTCTTGGAATACAGCCAGAGAATGACTTCGGGCTGATAGATTTTCAGCAGCGCGTCGGGCGTGAGGTTCAGCCCCGACGACCCCGACATCTTGCCGGTGGTACCCTTGATGCCAATGAATTCATAGCCTTGGAAAATCGGCGGTTCATAATCAAAGATCGCCTTGGAAATCTCCTTGCTGGTATCGTAGCTGCCGTTGACGGTGGCATGATCCTTTCCGCCCGGCTCAAAGTCCACGCCCTCAAACTTCCAGCGCATGGGCCAGTCGATTTTCCACGCGAGCTTGCAGTTATGCTCGGTACGGAAATCGAAGGAGGCGTGATGACCGCAGGCGCATTCATACTGGGCGGTCATGGTATCCTCGTCAAACGATGTAATTTTTGTGGTATCCTTGCCGCAGGCGTGGCAGTAGATACCCACGGGGAAATATGCTTCGCGTTCTCCTTCCTGCGCGTCCTGCGTGCGGTGGCTGTCGAGGATATCGAAGATTTCGCCTCTGTGGCGGAGGGCATGAAGGACGTATTCGGTATACTTCCCGCCGCGGTACATCTCCGCCTGATAGCGGTAATCCATCTCAATGCCGAATTTGTCAATCGACGCCATGAATTCCTTCTCGAAGAATTCGGCGTAGGTCTTGGCGTCGGAATCCGGGAAGGGGTTCTTCACATCGGCGTAGGGCATACCGATATATTTTTCAAAATCTCCGTCCACCTTGGCGACATTGACGGGCACCTTTCTCAGACGGTCGAATTCGTCCCACGAAAAAAGCAGTCTCGCTTTTTTGCCTCTTGCCCGCAGTGCCCGCACCACAAAATAACTGGTGGCAATATCACGGAAATTGCCGATGTGTATCGAGCCGGAGGGACTGATGCCCGCCGCGCAGACATATTCTTCCTTTTCCGGGTGACGCGCGATAATGCGCTCTGCGATTTCTTCTGACCAATGCATGGTTTGCAACTCTCCATTTACCTATAAAAGTGTTTCACTCTATTGTACCGGAAAACGGCGAAAAAGTCAATATAATTCGACAGGCGAAATGATGAATTCATATTTTTTCACATTTTCTTGTCAAAGAAAAGACGCCAGTTCCATCGTCTCGCAGCAGCGAAGCGGTGGAACCGGCGGCATTGTATGGTTCGCGGTAAAATATGGGTGATAAAAAGCTCAGGTACGGTTATGGATTTCCTCACCGTCTATCGTCACGCAGACAATCTCACTCGGCGACTTATCCAGAAGGATTTCGGCATAGCAGCTCCGACGGCGGGTAAAAATACCGGAAACAGACGTCATCCCGAAGCAGTCCACCGTCTCGGTGGAGCCGTCGGCATAAGTGATGACAACCACGGGCGTATCCTTGCCGGTGTAGCCCTCCACATACACGCCCAGCGGCGTAATTTCCACGCTCTTGGTCTGCCGACCGCCGTCCAGCAGGAGCGATTCGGTGTGCTGCGTCCGGAAGCTTACCTGCCAGTCGCCTTTTGTCAGGATACCGTCTTTGACCATTTCCGTGGCAATCAGATTGTAATTCCGCAAATCCTCCGGCGATACGTCAAAGAGATATTCGATATGCTTGGTGTGGGAGTAAAAACTGTTGTTGGCTATATCCTCGGCGGTATCAAAATACACAGTATCAATTCCGCTGACCGGCGCGACGTAATCCCAGAACGCGTCGCCAGTGTAGTCGCCGGTGTAATCCTTGCGGCAGAGCCTCAGGTCGCCGTGGTTATCAAAGCTCGCGTCCCAGCGGGTCTGAATGTGCAGCCGCCCGTCGATATAGCCGATGTTGCTGATATGCACAAAATCCAGCCCGTTGCCCAGCGGCACGTCCATCACATCGGGGGTCAGAACATCACTCTTTTTGGGTCTGGCGGGTTCCTCTATGTTGGTATAACCGACACCGTTAATATCCTTGATGGCACTGCCGCCGACCTTGGGATGCTGCTGTACGATAGCGGCAAGGTCTATGCCGGTGTCACAGTTGGGAATTTTGGTCTTATGCGCCATGATACCTGTCAGGTGCGCTGTGACAGGCTTGTCGGCAATATCGCCGTGAATGGTCTGATAGGTGTAGAAGCGGGCGGTCTGAGTAACGGGATCATAGGAATCCATCACCGCCGTGGCGACGACATGTCCCTTCACACCGCCAATGTCGAGGTCGAAGCTGTCGCAGAGGTCGATGTCTTCGCCCAGCCGTCCCTTGCCCTCGGTATCCTGCACCGTGATAAAGACCAGCGCGTTGTGATTGTCATTGACCGCGCTCTCCACTTCCACCTGAATGCCTTGATCGGTCGCGGAATCATTCACGGGATAAATATTCTGCGCCACTTCGCCGCTCACGGCTGCCGTCACCCACCCGGACACCACATGGTAAGCCGCCTGCGCTCCCGCTGTCACGGGATACGCCGCAATCAGCACTGCCGCCGCCGCCATGAGAATGAGTTTCTTCCGGTTCCATTTTCCGCCGGATTTCCGGACCGTTTCATGGTTCTGTTCCGATTCGATCTGCGCCATGATGTTCTGTTTCATTGTCTCGTTTACCCGGATATCCTCCATTTTTGTATCCATATGCTCTTTCAGATTGATTTGCTTTTCTGTATGCATCCTTCACCACTCCTCCTTAATTGTCATACCAATCCTGTAATCTGACCTTCAATTGCTGCCGTGCGCGGGTGAGCCGGACGGTCACAGCCGATTCGCTCAGACCCAGCGCCCGCGCAATCTCTCCGGCGGTCATCTCCTGATAATAGTACATGAGAATCACCTCGCGGTACTTGGGTTTCAGCGCGTGGATTTCGCGCAGCACCGTATCATCATAAACAATCTCCGCGGCACGGTCGGGAATCTGCTCGGTTTCGTCTTCCCCGGACACCAGCTGCAAATGTCCCAGACGCTGCTTTTCGCGCCGCAGGTACGAACGGCAAACGTTGACCGCAATGCCTGTGAGCCACGTCTTTTCCGAACAGTCCCCACGGAAGTTTTTGATATGTCGGAAGGCGTTGAGAAACGTCTCCTGCAAGGCATCCTCCGCGCTTGACAGCTCACCCGTGTACATACAGCACAACCGCAGCAGGCTGTCGCCGTACTGTGTCACCATATGTTCGATTCTCTCCGAATCGGTTTGTGTCTTTTCACTCATCTCGCCTGTTTCCTCCTTTCACTTCATTAGACGCACGTCATCCGCAAATCCCTACATTTTTCCGAAAAATTTTTCTGTCACCGGAAACCGTCCCCATACAACGGCAAAAAAGCGGAATCACCGCACCCTTTGAAGGGCAGGAGATTCCGCTTGGGGGTATGTGTGATAAACTCCGGGGTTGCAAGCCATTTACGCCGCCGCGTCGGTGGTGGTTTCCTCCGCGGGCGCCTCTTCGTTGAAGGTGACGTCAATCACCAGCTGGTCGTCCAGAATCTTGACATCCTCAAAATGTACGTCATGAATCAGGCTGCTGACCTTCTGCGCCATCCAGTTCTTGACGGTGTTCTTGACGCCGCCCACCAGATTGCTGAACCACTTCTTGATGGAGAAGCCTTTGTTTTCTTCCGTGGAGTCAGTATCGTTATCCGTATCGGCTCCGACATCCTCCGGCTTGAGTCCCAATTCGCTCAGGGCAAGATCCGTCATCTGATCGTTGAAATTGGTGGTGTCAAAGTAAATCATGCCATTACGGAAGGTGACATTTTCCACCGAGGTAACGCCTTCGAGATGTTTGAGAATCTCCTGCTGGGGCAGGCTGAGCTTGCCCACATAGGCACTGTGGAGATGAATAATAATGTAAGGATCATCGAAACTCACATCCGCGGTTGCCTTGATGGGAAGCGTGATGCCCTTGTAGTTGACACGGCTGTACAGGGTGGCTTTATCATTGTTGATCACCGCGAAAAGGTCGTTGATCTGGATATCTTCTTCGGCAAGTTTGTCCTTGGCACTATCCGCGGCTTGTCCGAGAAAGATGTTGACGTCGTTGGAATTGAAGGAAATCTTCTTGTCCTTGATCATCTCAATTGCGGATTCCTTGACCACGCTCTGCATATCGCCCGTGACCACCGGCGCCTTCGGCATGGTATCGGTGGTGGCAAAGAGAAAGACAATGCCCAGAAGGATTGCTGCTACCACCAGCAAACCGAACAGTCCCAGAATCAGCACCACCGCAATATTGGTCTTTTTGCGGGGCGGTTCGGAACCGTCAGGTTCGGTGATGGCGCCCGCCGCGTAAACGGGGGTGGTTTCGCTTGTCTGGGGTGCCACCTGTGTGGTGACGGACGTGCCGTCTGCTGTGCTGCCTCCCATCGGGATGGCTTCGTTTTGGGTATCTGCCATGTTGCAAAATCTCCTTTGCTGTGAATTTTGAAAAATATCAGCTCAATCCAAGCTCCGTATCTGTCCGAAGCTTGGAAATAAACTCCTCAAAATTATCCGCCAGTACGGTGATCTCGTAATCGGCTTCCTGATCGACTACCACGACGCGCGGTTCTCCGTCACGTCCGCATTCCCGGTAATCCAGAAAAATCATGTCATGTCCCGCCGAAGGGGTATCGGCAATCGCGATACCGATATCCGGATACTCCCATTCATCCACCCAGAACGCAGTAGAATAAAAGCCCAGCAGGGAACATGGCTTCTTGCGTCCGATGCCATAGATTCCTTCGATCATCACGGGAAAGCGGTTGTCAATGGGACAGCAGGTGCGCCGTGTAATCCCGCCGTTATGCCGCTTCATCAAGTAGACGTAGGAAACGGACAGTTTATAGCCCAGCGCCACCTGCGCTTCCCGGATCATCTGATCGGTGGGCGGTTCGGACACATAATTGTCCAGTGAATAATCGCTGTCGTCCCACAAACTATCCAGGTCTGCATGTTCAAACATGAGGATTCTCCCTTCCGACTTTTATTTTTTTTTATTTCAGTTCCAGAATGGTCACGCCGGTTTCGCCTTCACCGTACACGCCCAGCCGGAAGGATTTGATATTCGGATGCTTCCGGAAATGCTGGTGCAAACCTGCCCGGAGTGCGCCCGTTCCCTTGCCGTGAATCACGCGCACCTCGCCCAGCTTCATCACAACCGCGTGGTCGATCACGCGGTCCACTTCGAGAATGCCTTCCTCCACGGTGCAGCCGCGCACATCCACTTCGGTCTGCACCTTTTTGGTGTCAATCGTATGGGTGGTTCCCGCCTTTTTGCGCTGCCGCTGACCGTTGACTGTCACCTTGCTCTCTTCCACCAATCGCAGTTCTCCCACCTTGACACGGGACTTGATAATCCCCATCTGCACCATGACATTGTCCGATTTATCCGGCAGGCTGAGGACGGTTCCTTTCTCGTGCAGCCCGAAGACCTCCACCGTATCGCCGACTTTCAGTTCCCGCGGCAGTACATACCCTTCATTGGAACGCTGCTCCACCGGATTGACCGCGTCCTCCATCTGACGCAGTCTGGCGCGAAGGGTCACTTTTGCGTCACCGTTGAGCGCGGATATTTTGGCGGACTCGTAATCCTTGCGCAGCCGGTCGATCTCTTTGAGCAGGTCGTCCGCTTCGGCTCTCGCCTGTGACACAATCCGGGACGCTTCCACCCGTGCGGCTTCCACCTCGCTGCGCTTGGCTTTTTCCAGCGCTTCTTCCCGCTGTCTCATCTCCTGTTTGATGGCTTCCGCCTCGGCTTTGAGCCGTTCGGCTTCTTCCAGCTTATGCTCCATCTCCTGACGGGTCGTGTCCAGCTCCGCCACAACATCCTCCACGCGGGTATTGTCGCTGGACACCAGCGTATGCGCCCGGTTGACAACGTCGTCCGGCATTCCCAGCTGCGAACAGATCGCAAAGGCATTGGAACGTCCCGGCACACCGATCAGCAGCTTATAGGTGGGACGCAGCGTTTCCACATCAAATTCGCAGCTTCCGTTTTCCACGCCCGGCGTGGTGAGTGCGTAGCTTTTGAGTTCGGCATAATGGGTGGTCGCGGCAATGCGCGCCCCCTGTCCGCGAAGCTGCTCGATAATGGATTCCGCCAGCGCCGCGCCTTCGATGGGATCGGTACCCGCGCCGAGTTCGTCGAGCAGCACGAGAGAACGCTCTCCCGCCTTACCGAGAATGCGGATGATATTGGTCATATGCGCCGAGAAAGTGGAAAGCGACTGTTCGATGGACTGCTCGTCCCCGATATCCGCGAGAATCGTATCGAAAACCGACACACGGCTGTTGTCACCGGCGGGAATCATCAGTCCGCACATGGTCATGACGGTCAGCAGCCCCAGCGTTTTGAGCGTGACGGTCTTGCCGCCGGTGTTGGGTCCGGTAATCATCAATGTATCAAAGTCTTCTCCCAGACGAATGTCCGAAGGAACGACCTTCTTGCGATGAATCAGCGGGTGACGCGCTTTTTTAAGATCAATCACGCCGTCCGCTGCTATACGCGGAAGCGACGCGTCCATATCATAGGCAAGGTTCGCCTTGGCAAAGAGCAGATCCAGCGCAATCAGGGTATGATAGCTCCCGATCAGCCTGTCCGCATTTTCGCCGCATTCGACCGAAAGCGCCGTCAGAATCCGTTCGATTTCCTCCTGCTCGCGTCCTTGCAGGAGGCGGATATCGTTATTGGTTTCCACTACCGCCATCGGTTCAATAAACACCGTTGCGCCGGAGGAAGAAGTGTCGTGTACCAGACCTGCCACCTGACTGCGGAATTCCGCCTTGACCGGCACCACGAACCTTCCGTCGCGCAGTGTCACCAGCGCGTCCTGTAAGTATTTCTGATAGGTTGCCGAGCGGATGAGCTTTTCCAGCTGTTCCCGCACACGCGCCTGCGCGCTGCGGATTTTGCGGCGGATATCGTTGAGTTCCGCGGAAGCGTGGTCGCTCATCTCTTCCGGACTGACAATACAGGTCGAAATTTTTTCTTCCAGCGAGCGGTCGGCACTCAGCATCATAAACAGTCCGTCCAGTGAGGTGGTCACGCCCTCACAATGTCCCCGCCAGTCGCGCAGCGTGCGGATGGTACGCATGACCGACGCGATGCGCAGCAATTCGCCCATCGAAAGCACCGCTCCCGCCTGCGCCCGCCGCAGCGCTCCCGCGATATTGGCGGCGCCGCCGAAACCGGGCGTACCGAAACGCCCCGCCAGCATATACGCGTCCGCGGTCTGCGTGAGCATCTCCTGCACGCGGTTTAAATCGGTTTCGGGCTGAATGCGCCGTGCTTCGTCAGCGGCGTCGGAGCAGGCACATTTAGCCGCCAGCATCTCCAGCACCTTGTCAAGCTCCAGCACTTTGTTGTCTTTATTCATATCCATAGATTTCGTATGTTCCTCAATATATATATAATAATTAAATTACGCCATTCATCTTGTCCACAAACGACCGGGACTTCGCGGTCATCTCCACCCACGCGGGAAGAAAACCGCATTTGACAGCGTTGCGGACAGAACGCACATTCGACCACGCCGCACAGTAAAACGGTACCTTGTCCCGCGCCATGATTTCACCTGCAAGGCGGGAAGTAATCGCGGACCCAACGCCCTGCCGACGGTATGTCGGCAGCACGTCCACCCCGATCTGCCACATGGTATCGCAATCGGCAGACGCGCCCGCCAGTCCGATGAGCTTTTCTCCGTCATATGCGCCGACCGCCAGCACATCATACTGCTTCCGGCGCTCACACAGCGCATTGCTAAATGACGGCGTATAGTATGGTGCAAATTCATCGGGCGTCAGTACCCTGCATTCATACGCACACGTCAGCGGACGCATGACAGCGGGATCGGGCAGAAAGTATTCCGCCATAAAACAAACACGGTACCCTCGTTTTTCCAGTTCGTCATTAAGAACGTGCATCTGCGGCGTTTCAAAGCAGCGCACCGCACCGTATTTGTCTATGTATTGCCGGACAGACGGCAGGAATTCCTCACTTGCCGAAGCAACGACATTGCTGCCATAGGAAACCAATTGACAGTAAAAAGGCAGTTCCAGATAGTTCCGCGCCTTGTCATTCGGCGCGGAAACCACCGCTCGGTTTTCGGTCAATCCGAAATCCTCCGCCGCGCAGTTCAGGTCAACGGCGGACTGTGCCATCGCCGCGCGAAGAATGGTATCATAGGTCATCATATGCCTGTCTCTCCCTTCACCGACGGCATCTGCAGCAAGGTATGCAGGAAGGCAAGCGCGGTCAGATTTTTTTCCAGCCTGGTCAGCACAAACGCCTCCGACGCCTGTGCCATTTGAATCAGGCTGTCGTCGCTGAGAGTGAAGGCAAATGTCCGGCGAAGATCACTGTACACCGCGTGGCGCATCGCGGCGAGCGCACCGCGACAGAGCCGCACACTGCTGCCCGTCCCGCTTCCGCAGTTCCCACAGCGAATCTGTGCCGAACCAGGCAAAAAAAACATCACATCGTGTTCATACGCGCCGCAGCCCGCGCACATCACGAGATCGGGCATATAGCCCGCCAGACTCATCATGCGCAGTTCGGCTGCCGCCTTGACCAGCAGCGGCGGACGGGTGTTTTCCGAGAGGTAATACAGCGCAGCACGCAGCAGCGGCAGATATTCTTCCGCCGACTGCTCCTGCGGTACCAGTTCCTTCGCGAGCTGACAAATATACTGCGCCACCGTCAGCCGCACAATGTCCTCCCGCAGCCCCGCGTAGAGTTCCTCCGGCTGCGATTCGTCGATGATATACAATTCCTTCCGGCGAAACAGTTCAAAATGTCCGTAGACAAATTGCGCCGTCGCCGCGGCATTCTTGTTTTTCATACTCTTGGCGCCTCTTGCCACCGCATAGATGACGCCGTGGGTATCGGTGAGGATCGTACAGAGCCGATCGCTGTCACCCGATGGCTGAACCTTCAGTACGATGCCCGAAACCGTCAGGTGCAATCCCGTCACCTCCGAAGGGTGGTGCCGTCTGCGCGTCACGCAGACGCAATAACGCCTGCCGCTGCTCCGACGGAAGCACCCCTTCCGCGTAAATATTGATGCCCCGGCTGAGCAGATAATAATCCACCCGCCCGGTCTCGATAAATTTTTCCCAAGCCTCCTGCGCGTTTATTGTCATCCTCTCGCCTCCGCTTCTCTGAAGTCAGGCGGTACACCAAAACATCATACCCCGCCTTATTACTATCATTGACCGCTCACAGCAAAAGTTCCTTTTCACGCCGCAGAATTCACAAAATGTTCATGTGCCGCTTTCGGCTACTTCTGCTCGACATAGCCGAAACGCTTGAGGCTTCCCGCTTTATTGCGCCAATCGGGCGTCACTTTGACCCACAGCTTGAGATTGACTTTGGTTTCCAGAAAGGCTTCCAAGTCCGTGCGGGCATACGTGCCGATCTTTTTGAGCATCGCGCCGCCCTTGCCAATAATCATTCCCTTGTGTGACTCTTTTTCGCAATAGACCGTCGCTTCGATGTCCATCACGGTTCCGTCAGGACGCTCCCGCATTTTCTCGATTTCCACCGCCGTGCCGTGCGGCACTTCGTCGCTGAGCAATCGCAGCAGCTTTTCGCGGATAATCTCGGCGGCAATCACACGTTCGGGCTGATCGGTGAGCGTGTCCTCGTCAAAGAAGTGGGGTCCTTCCTGTGCCAGATCGCACAACGCGTCGAGCAGCCTGTCCAGCCCCTCCCCTGTTTCGGCGCTGATGGGAACGATGGCGGCAAAATCATAGAGCGAGGAGAAAAGCGCGATGCGTTCGAGCAGCTTGGTTTTGTCGGGCAGACGGTCGATTTTGTTGATAGCGAGGACAGCGGGCATTTCCAGCCGACGGAAGCGTTCGATCAACTGTGTCTCCGCTTCATGCAGGTTTCCGCTTTCCTCCACTACCATCAGACAGCAGTCCACATCGCCAATGCTTTCCACCACGGTTCTGACCATATAGTCCCCCAGTTTGCTGCGGGGCTTGTGCAGACCGGGGGTATCTGTAAACACCAGTTGGGTGACGCCGTGATTCATCACACCCATGATCTTGCTGCGGGTGGTCTGCGGCTTGGCGGAAACGATGGCGATCTTTTCGCCCAGCAGCCGGTTGAGCAGGGACGACTTGCCGACGTTCGGCTTGCCCACAATGGCAACAAACGCCGATTTGCTGGATGGATTTGTATGTTGCAATGGTTTCAACTCCGTACATCTGTAATGGCTTACGGTTATTATATCACACTTCTGCCCGGATGAAAATAGATTTTTGCACTTTTTTATCATTTTTTAAGGGATAGCTCAAAAGGCTTTTTCAGGCTGTATCGGCACCGTCATATCGCAGCAGTCCGCGATAAATACAGTACGCCAGCCGGTATTGATATTCCTCGGTCGTGAGCAGCGCTTCCTCTTCCGAGTGAGAAAGAAATCCGCACTCGCACAGCACCGCCGTGTTCTGCGCGTGATAGAACAAATAGAGATTCTTGCCGGTTTTCACGATTTCACGCGGCTTCTGCGGCTGAACCGCGGCATTGAATTCGTCCTGAATGTCCTGTGCCAGCTGCCTGCTGCTCTCGCGGTTGGGCGAATAGAATACCTGCGCTCCCCGTACGGTATGGCTGCCCGCCAGCAGGTTCTGATGAATGCTTATCAGCGTGGAACCGGGATAGAGTCTGGTGAGGTTCAGGCGCGCGCGCATATCCGCAATCTTGCGGCTGCGAATGGATGACGCGGGATTGTCGCCCGGAATATCGTCCGAATCCCGCGTCATCACCACCTGATAGCCCGCCTGGGTCAGCATATCCCGCAGTTTAAGCGCGACGGCAAGATTGACGTCTTTTTCCACCGTCCCCGCGGTTCCCACCGCGCCGCCGTCGAAACCTCCGTGTCCCGGATCAATCAGGATCACCCGGCTGCCGTCGCCCAGCTCCCGCTCCGCCGAAGCGTCGCTCACGTCCCCCGCCAGACGCACTGTCAGCCACAGAGATGCCCCGAACAGTGCCGCGGCAAACAATAAAAACCAATGTTTTGCCCTCAGATGAATCATGCCGTCCTCTGCCTCCCAATCCATTCTTTCTTTTTCCATTTCTATGGAACACAGAAGCGGATTATGCCCCCCGACTGCCGGAAAAGTCCATGCAATGATGATTATTTTTAGGAAATTTACATATTTGTAATAAAGCGCCGCGTAAATTATGAGATAATAGACGTTGAAATACGGTTCATAAGGGAGACGAGGGCAAAGGTGTTCGGATATGTCCGCATCTGTAAACCGCAGATGAAGATTTGTGAATATGATACCTATCAGTCGGTCTACTGTACCCTCTGCCGCCATCTGGGCAAACAGCTCGGATTACCCGCACGGCTGCTGCTGAATTACGACTATACCTTCATGACCATGATCATGATTGCGCTCAGCGACAAACCGTCAGCCTTTATGCGCGGACGCTGCGCCTTCAATCCTCTCAAACGGTGCGGCAACTGTACCACTCACCACGAAGCCTTTGAATACACCTCCGCGCTTACCGCTATCATGTTCTATTACAAGCTGCGGGACAACATTCAGGACACGTCCGGCATCAGACGGCTGCTTTGGCGGTTGCTGACGCCCTATGCCGCCCATGTGCGCAGACGTGCCATGAAGCGCTTTCCCGACGAGGACGCGCTGGTCGACGAGTATATCCGCCGCCAGACCCAAGCCGAGCAATGCGCTTCCCCCGACAACGAGGGAATGATAGACGCACTTTGTCAACCCACCGCCGACGTCATTTCCGCTTTTGCTGTCCGGCTTTCCCATAAACCGGAGGATCAGACGGTACTCAGATATTTCGGGTATTTTCTGGGACGGTGGATTTATATGATAGACGCGCTGGACGATCTTGATCGGGATGTGACCGACGGCGCCTTTAATCCGCTGGCGCTGCGGTTTGGTTTGACCGCCCAAGACATTACCGACCGTTCCGAGCGGCGAGAAGAAGCGCGCGCGTTCGGCAACGACAGTCTCAATCTCTCGGTTGCCGAAGCGGTCAAATATTACGAACTGCTCGACTTTGGAGCCTTCAAGCCCATTCTTGACAATATCATGTATCTCGGCATATCCGAAGCACAAAAGGCGGCGCTCCATAAGCCACCCGCCGAATCCCGCAAACAAAACCATGCTAAATGATAAGAATAACAGGAGTTGACACATGATGACTGATCCGTATGCGGTGCTGGGCGTTTCCCCCAGTGCGACAGATGACGAAATTAAAACGGCTTTCCGCGCGCTCGCCAAAAAATATCACCCCGACAATTATGCCAGCGCGCCTGACGTAGCGGAACTGGCAGCCGAAAAGATGACCGAAATCAATCAGGCTTACGATGAGATTATCAACGCACGCAAAAACGGTCGTCCGGTCGGCGGCACATCGGATACCTCCTCCGCTTCGGGCAGCTATGGCAGCGCGGGCGGTTACACCGGCGCGGGTACCTATTCCGGCACCCAGCACACCGACTTTGCCGACGTGCGCAACCTGCTGGCGGCAGGACGCATCACCGATGCGGAGCAGCTTTTGGACGGTGTGCCGGTCAGCCGCCGCAATGCCGAATGGTATTTCCTCAAGGGAACCGTGCTGTATCGTCGCGGCTGGGTGGATCAAGCCTATGCCTATTTTGAAACCGCCGTCAACGCTTCGCCCAACAATACCGAATACCGTGCCGCCTACACACAGGTTTCTCAGCAGCGCAGCGGCAAAAATGCCGGTTATCAGTACCGTCCCAAACAGAGCAATGCTTCCTGTGCCAGCGGATGCGGACCCTGCTCCACCTGCGTAGGTCTGCTTTGTGCCGATTCCTGCTGCGAATGCTTCGGCGGCGATTTGATTACCTGCTGCTGATGTGCCGTTTTCTTCTGTATGATATATCTGCTCTCTATTTTCCGATCAAACGGAGGTATCTGCTTTGAGACAATCCGCCAATTCGGCTAAAATTGCGGTCTGCGGCATTCTGACGGCGCTGAGTTTAGTCGCTTTGATTCTTGCCGGCTTCCTCGGTGTGATGACTTACGCCGCTCCCATGCTTGTGGGCGGTATCATGATCGTGCCGGTCAAGGAATATGGCACCAAGACTGCCATTACCATGTTTACCGCTGTATCGCTGCTGGGCATTATGCTCGTCACCGACAAAGAACTGGCTTTCTTCTATCTCATGCTCTTCGGTCACTATCCGATTCTCCAGCCCTACATCAACCGACTTTCTTCCAAAGCGGTGCGCATTTTGATAAAGGCTGCCATATTCAACGGTTGTTCCGTACTCGCCATCTGGCTGGCCAGTGTGGTCATGGCAGTGCCGGTCTTTAATACGGACAATCCTATCTGGATGGTGCTGCTCTTCTATTTTGTGGTAGGAAATTTTTCGTTTATCTTCTATGACCACGCATTGTGGGAATTTTTCGCGCTGTACGACGCTAAATTGCGCGTCTTTCTCCGCAAATTCGTTAAGTTTTAATTTTTACCCAAGAATACCAAAAAGGCAAGGTTTCCTTGAGAAACCTTGCCTTTTTCTTATCAAAAAATGTCAGGCTGACCGTCGACGATTTATGATCCTCCGATAGCGGCACGGAAGCTGCTGACGGACATCGAACCGCTGACCCGCACGCGGCTGAGCTGCAGCGGATCGTCCCCGCGATGCACATAGCCGTATTGCGTAGTAAACGCCAAACGGAACCCGGTCTGACGCAGGATTTCTTTAGAGTGACCGCCGTATGTCCCGTAAGGATAGGCAAAATACTGTGAACCGTGCAGAATCTCCACGCATTTGGACAGATCCTTCACGCCTTCCTCTACCGAGACGCCCTGCATCATACCGCGATTGTCCGGTACACCGCCGCTCGTCACCATTCCCTTGTGCATATCGTGGGTGTGACAGTGCAGTTCGATATTGGGCAGCAGAAGCTTTTCGGGAATATGCTTGCGATAACCGGTGATCACAAAGGACGTTGCCACAAAGCCGTAACGATGCAATTCCGGCTGGAGCAGCTCAAAAAAATTATCCTGTCCGTCATCGGACGTCAGCAGAATACACCGCCGCGGCAGTTCAATCCTACCGTTCAGCCATTCATACAGTTCGTCCATGGTCAACGTGACATAACCGTTTTCCCAGAGATATTGCAGCTGGTCGCGCACCGACTGAATGGAGTGGCTGTTGGTTCCTTTGGTAGGACCCTCCACATCCGCGTCATAAAAGAAATGGTACATCATAACCGGCACATAGGTCGCGGTTTCTCCCTCCACATGGCGGAACCGTTCCACATACACCGGCTCCGGCGGCACGCACTCCACGTCAAACGGCGTACCGGTCAGAGAGACACTTTCCGACGAGCCGCCGCACAACGCGTTCAGCCTCGCTGACGCCTGTAATGCCTCTGAAAACGATATCTTCCTGACGTTGCCACTCAACATTGCCACGATCGCAAAGCACAGCGTGAGCATCGCAGCCGAACCCAGCAGTACGCACCAGATTGTCTCTTTTTTCATCGTATCCGGACGCACGTTCCGTCGCCTCCCTTTATCTCAAGCCTGTCTGTAACTTTTATACCGTCACAAATCCCCCGTTGACCCCCAGGACCTGCCCCGTGATAAAGGACGCCTTGTCCGAGCAGAGAAAGACAATTGCCTGCGCTACATCTTCGGGAGTTCCCAGCCGCAGCAGCGGCGTTTCTTCCCGCAGCACGGCGAAATCATCAGAGGTAAGATGGGCATTCATGTCGGTGTCAATGACTCCCGGCGCCACGCAATTGACACGGAGACCAGACGGACCCACTTCCTGCGCAAGCGCCTTGGTCAGACCGATCACCGCCGCCTTGGTCGCGGAATACAGCGCCTCGCAGGAAGCGCCCACCTGTCCCCACATGGAAGATACATTCACAATGCTGCCGCGATGCTGCCGCAGCATATCCCGTATCGCTAATTTTGAACACAGAAAAGTACCGTCCACATTGACGCCAAATGTGGTACGCCATTCCTCATAGCTCACGTCGGTCAACAGATTCTGCCGTGCCACTGCCGCGTTGTTGACCAGAATCCCCACGGGTCCGAGCTGCGCGTGTACCTCGTCAAACATCGCAGCCACCTCTTCGGGATGGGACACGTCCGCACCGATTGCCAGCGCCATGCCGCCCGCCGCGTGAATATCCCGCGCCGCTTCAAATGCGCGTTCCTGACCCGTGTGATAATTGAGCACCACCGGATGTCCCAATGCCGCAAACGCCCTTGCCGTCGCCAGACCGATGCCCCGTGACGCGCCGGTAATGAGTACGGTTTCTTTCATGTCTGCTCTCCCCCTGTCCGCGCCGAACGTTTCGGCGGCTGAAAACGGTAGCCAATATGGGGAAAGCGTTTCACAAACGCCCTGCCGTCAAAGCCACTGCGTTCCAACCGACGCGCGTAGAGGCTCATGAGCCAGATATCTTCCGAAACGCCATCAGTCACTACTCCGTCAGGGATATGGGCAATTTTTACAAATCCCAGACGGCGATACGTGCGGATTGCGCCGGTATTGGACGCGCGCACCTCCAGCCGAATCTCATGAAATCCCCGTCGCCGCGCTTCGGCAATGGTGGCTGCCATCAGTCTGCCGCCCAGTCCGCGGTGCCGGTATTCTTTGAGAATCCCCACACCCAGGAAACCCACATCGTCGGGCGTATCGGAACGGCGCACAATATCGCACCAGCCCACGGCACGGTTTTGTCCGTTGATGAGCAGAAACTGCGGATAGCCGCAGTTATGGCAGCCCCGGATAAACCGTGCCATTTCCGATGCCGGATAGCCTTTGGAAATCGAGAGGAATTTTCCCTCCCGCGCCACACGGTCGAAGGTATCCGTGTAGGATTCCACATATCTTTCGGAGGATTTCTGAATGGTCAGCTTTTCACGTTTCCGATCCGCACGCTTTTCCTCGATGG